>JBARNL010000676.1:0-2715 GCA_049802955.1 Candidatus Angelobacter sp. | reverse complement strand
ATCGTGGATGGCGCGCTCCGGACCCCCAGCAAGATTCCCAAGAAAGTTCAGATGATTGAGCACGAGGAAGCGCCCCAACAGAACGCCGGCATCGTCGGTGGAGTTGTTGGCGGTGTCCCCGGCGGATCGTCCGGTGGAGTGATTGGCGGAATTATCGGGTCAGCCGCGCCGCCTCCTAAAGTGGCTACGCCGCAGAAGCTACGCGTTTCCTCGGGCGTCGCCGATGGTCTGAAAGTCCACGATGTGACCCCTACTTACCCGCAAATGGCCCGGATCGCGCATATCCAAGGCGACGTAATTCTGCAGGCGACCATAAGTAAGAGTGGAGTCATCGAAAACCTTCGTGCCGTCCAGGGGCATCCAATTCTCATCCAGGCTGCGATGGATGCCGTGAAACAATGGAAGTACAAACCTTACATCTTGAACGGCGAACCGGTGGAAGTGGAAACAACGATTAAGGTCCAGTTCCACATGTAACAACGAATACTGATGGCGGGCTGAAACCCGCCGTCCCGGCCCCGAGAATGAGAAGGTTCATCGCGTCTTTGTAATCGCGCGCTGGTTTCCGTTCTTATCCCGCCCCGATAAGGGGGCAACACTCTCGGCAAACAATTGCTTTAAAAGTTCTGAGGAGGAAAAGTTAACCCATGCTTGTCGCAAACATTGCAACTCTTACGATCGCCAAAGCCCATATGGTGGCCTTCTGGCTGCTTCAGCAGGCAGCAGCAGGCGATGACGCCGGTACTATCGGATGGGACCCCATTCACTTGTGGAAACAGATGAGCTGGGTCGCCCAGGTCGTCGTAGTCGTTCTCTTTATTATGTCGGCGTGGTCCATTGGCGTCATGATTGACCGCTGGATCGCATTTAGCGCCGCCCGCAAACAGTCCCGGCAGTTCGCTCCCGTAGTTGCCGGCGCCCTGCGCGAAGGCAAACTGGATGAAGCCATCCGCGTGGCCGAGCGCAACAAAAAGAGCCATCTGGCCAAAGTGGTAACAGCGGGCTTGCAGGAATTCAAGGCCCACGGCGAATCCACTGAAATTCCCGGTGAGCAGATTGAAGCCAGCAAGCGCGCGCTGGAACGGGCGGAGGCCATCGTCCACGCCGAATTGAAGCGCGGACTGGGCGGCTTGGCCACCATCGGATCCACAGCGCCGTTCGTCGGCCTGTTCGGTACCGTTATCGGAATTTTGAACGCATTTAAGAAGATTTCCGAGCAGAAAGCGACGGGTCTGGGCGCGGTCGCCGGCGGTATCTCTGAAGCACTGGTCACTACCGCTCTGGGACTGTTCGTCGCCATCCCCGCCGTGATGATGTTCAACTATTTCACCGGAAAAGTGGAAGCTTTTGACGTGGAAATGGACAACTCATCCAGCGAACTGGTGGATTACTTCCTGAAGCGGAGCAGTGCTACCACGGTGCGGCGGTAAGCCGGGAGTTGAGCAATGGCCATAAACGTTCGTAATGAAGGCGCAAAAGTAAACTCCAATATCAACGTCACCCCCATGGTGGACGTGATGCTGGTGCTGCTGATCATTTTTATGGTGATCACGCCAATGCTGCAAAAAGGCCAGTCGGTCGATTTGGCCAAGGCCACCAACCCCATGCCTATGCCGGATGCGGACAAGGAAGATGCTGTGATCGTCGCTGTGATGAAAGACGGTCAGGTGTTTCTGGATACGCAGAAGGTAACGCCTGAAGAGTTGACGCAGAAGGTAAAGGACCGCGTTGCCAGCCGCACCAACAAGCAGGTGTTTGTGAAGGCTGATGCGCGGGCCAAGTACAAAGGAGTGGTGGAAGTGGTGGATGATGTCCGCTCCGCTGGCGTTGACCAGGTGGGCCTGTTGACTGAGCAGAGGCGCGACGCGAATAGGCCACCACCATCACAGTAATGGACCAGAACCAGACAGAAGAGGATTAATTTTATGGCAATGACAACTGGCGGAGGAGGCGGGCAGACCGCTGATATCAACGTCACTCCCTTGATCGACGTTTTGCTGGTGTTGCTGATCATTTTCATGGTCATTACGCCGCTGACGCCGAAAGGACTTGAGGCGCTGGTGCCACAACCGCCGCCGCCGCACCAGCCGGAAACCCAGACGGACCGTACCGTGGTGGTGCAGGTCCTTCAGGACAATAACGGCAAAGTAAAATTGAAGATCAACCAGGAAGACGTGTTGCCGGAAAACCTGCAGCAGCGCCTGACTGACATTTTCAAGACGCGAGCGGAACGGGTAATGTTCGTGAAAGGGGACCCTGACGTTGAATTTCAAAATGTGGCCCAGGTGATCGATACGGCACGGGGCACGAACGTCATCGACAGAATCGGCCTTATCACAGCAAAAATCGAAGCGGGACAGTAAAACGGTTTAACTCCTCAGAATGGGGATGTGCGGGCGGGCCGCTCATCCCCGTGAGTTTTATCCACCTCAAGAAGAAAAATTTCTCCACTCCGATAAGGGAGCAGCAAAGATGAATAGGACCGCACGACTCGTGACGGTAGTAGCCGTCGCAGCCGCGCTGCTGAGCACGGCGGGTTGCAACAAACTGAAGGCACGCGATCAACTCAACAAGGGCGTTCAATCCTTTCGCGGCGCCAATTATGAAGAAGCTATTGGGCATTTCCAAAATGCCGTCAATCTCGATAGCGACCTCAAAGTCGCCAAAATGTATCTGGCCACCGCGTATGCGCAGCAGTACGTGCCTGGCGTAGAA
>JBARNL010000675.1:0-3656 GCA_049802955.1 Candidatus Angelobacter sp. | reverse complement strand
CTGATTGCCAGCCACGTGCTGCCCCAAATCAGGCACAGCGCAATATAGCCGAGTAATTGTCCACGACTCAAATATCCGCTCTGCTGTTTGTGTTCACCCATGGAAACAAACAGTTTATCTGATGGCCAGAATCGCCCACGGCTGGTTCGTGCGGAACTGAGGAAAAAGGCACGGCTGCCCGTGCCTTTTATTTCATTTTAGAAAACTTTTACTGCGAACTCGGCGCGTGGCTCGGCATTTGCGTGGTCGCCACATCCTTCGGCGTCGAAAGATATCCGGTAACAGTGTTCTTGTCCATGCTGTTCACTACCACTTCAAACAGAGCGCGATCGCGGCCGGTATAAAACTGCAGCGGCTCGTTGATGGTGCGGTCCTTCTTCTCGATCTTTTTGTCTTCCGCCAGCACATACAGCGTGAACTTGCTCTTCTTGGGATCGGTCTTCTTGAGCTGCAGGCTCACAATCGACAAATGCGTTGGGGTTTTATCCTTGCGCAGCGTGAACTCAAAATAATCGCGGTCGCCGCGATGCTTGAGCATCTCAAGTTCGTCATGCGACGTGGCAATCAATTCGCTGTGCTTGTTCAAATCGCCAATGGCATGATCCAGCTTTCCTTTGGTCACGGCCAGATCGTTTCTGGTATCGGTCACGTCGGCGCTCACCTTTACCACTTCGCCTTTGACCCCATTAACATCGCTGGTCACGGCGCCAATCTGCTGTTTGGTGGTTTCTTCGTCGGTTTTCAGGCGCGTTTCGGTTTCATGCTCTTTGGCCTGGAGCTCCGTGGCCTTTTTGCTCAATTCCTTGTGGTTCATTCCCGCGCGGTCCGCCAGAACATTGAGCGATGCCTTCATCTGGGCGTTGGAATCAGTCATCTTCTTTGTGAGTTCCGCCTGCGCGGCGGCCTGCTTCTTTTCCAAATCATTGATGCGGCCTTGCGCCTGGACCATGAAGATTACCGTGCCGATCAAATACACTACCGCGACCACCATCAAAATGTTGCGCACTACCGGGTTTGCACCATCGTGCGGCACATCGGACATAGTTGTCTCCAGTGAAAAAGGCTTTGGGTTCTGCCGAGCTTTGGGTTCTGCGGATCATTGTTGAGCAGAACTGCTGCTCTGTCAATGAAAAGGAAGGCTCCAAACGGCTGTTATCCCCAGAGATTTGGCGCAAGGCTTGGTAAATACAGCTCTTACAGCGCGAGCACCCTGAATTTTGCATCTAATAAGTACGATGACAATCCGCGACCGATATCCCCAAATCATGGAGCACGTCAGGATGTTGTACGCCAAGGCTCGGCCACTCTTGAATCGACGTGTAATTTCTCTGGCCTTTGTGGTCATCGGCATCGTGCTGCTTGGATACGTTGCTGGACAATATTGGGGAATGTATCGCAGCCAGAAAAACCTTGAGGCCGAGTGGCAACATCAGGCAGCCACAGTGAGCGCACCCGGGAAAGCCCCTATTTCGCCTGACCAGATGCTCACGCGCCTGGAGATTCCCAAGATACAGATGGACGCAATTGTGGTGGAAGGCGCTTCGCGACACGAACTTTCTGAAGGTCCCGGACATATGAAGCAGACCGCGCAGCCCGGCGAGACCGGGAACGCGGTGATCACGGCGCATCGCGATACTTTTTTCCGCCACATCTACGAGCTCAACAAAGGCGACCAGATAAAGGTCCGCCGGAGTGGCCGCACCTTCACCTATGAAGTCACCGGAAAAAGAATTGTAATGCCGGAAGATATTAGCGTAATCAAGCCGACCAATAACCCGCAGTTGACGCTGATCACCTGCTATCCCACCTATTATATTGGCCCCGCGCCCAAGCGGCTGGTGGTGTTTTCCAAACTGGTGGGTAGCGACGGCCAGCCGGTGAATCAGGCGGCACAAGCGCACTCCAACGGGCAGTAAGTCTCTCCTTATTACAATGGCAGTGTGAAGTCCTGGGACGTCATCATCGCAGGCGCCGGTATTATCGGCGTGTCATTGGCGCTGGAGTTGCGCCAACGCGGCGCTAGTGTGCTGGTGCTTGATCGCGCAGAGCCAGGTTCTGAAGCATCTTCAGCAGCCGCCGGTATGCTGGCCGCTGCCGATCCCGAAACTCCTGAAGCTTTGCGCCCGCTGGCTTTGGAAAGCGCACGGATGTTCCCGGTATTCGTGCAGAAGCTGGAGTCCACAGCCAACATTCAGGTGGATTTTCGTCGCACCGGCACAATCGCTCTTTTGCACGAGAATGCAGCGCCGCGCGAATACCGCATTCTTTCCGTCGCGGAGCTTCAACGCCTTGAGCCTTCAATCCGCGCTTACGGAAATTCCGCTTACTTCGTGCAGGAAGATAGCGTAGATCCCCATTTGCTGATGCAAGTCGGGCTGGCAGCGGCCCGGAATCTCGGTGTTGGAATTCGCGCGCATACAGCGGTCACAGAAATACGCGCGCGTGAGAATGCCGTTACCGTCGTCGCGGGAGCAGATATTTTTTCCGCATCCTCAGCCGTCGATTGCCGGGGCGCGTGGTCAGCCCCGCCGGTGAGGCCGCGCAAAGGACAGATGCTTTACGTTCAGCCACGATCCGGAGTCTTGCAGCATGTATTGCGCGCGCCAGATGTTTACGTTGTCCCCCGCAGCTCGGGAAAAATTCTTATCGGCGCAACCGTGGAAGACGTAGGTTTTGATAAGTCTGTAGACCCATCCACGATTCAACAATTACTGAACGCCGCCGCAAACTATATTCCAGGGGTCGCGTCCGATCCGATCACCCAGAGTTGGGCAGGATTACGTCCCGGTACGCCTGACGATTTGCCCATCATCGGCCCAACCGATATGCCGCATGTCTTTGTCGCCACCGGCCATTTTCGCAACGGCATCCTTCTTGCCCCAATCACCGCTCGAATCATGGCAGAGATGGTTCAGGGTCGTGCTTCCCCGCTGGACATACGGGCCTTCTCGCCGGACCGGTTCCCCGGCACACGGAAGTAAGGGCCTCCGCCTGCAAAGCGCGTTTTAACCGCGCCTTTTCTGTGCAAGAATAGATTTGTGGATCTTGAGTACCTGCTCATACAACTTCTGCTCAAACTGGGCGTAGCCACGGCTGTTGCCAGCGCGCTGGGCCGGTCCCATGAGTTCAAGAAGCTGCTATTTGCCAGGCGACGCTCCCGCGAACGCAACGTCCTCTTCGTTCTCTTCACCTGTATTCCATTTGCCCTGGGAGTCTATTTCCGCTTTCGCGTAAAAAACTTCCAGTGCGCCGACCTGGGATTTGAAGCCGCAATTCTCGTAGGCGTTCTAGGCGGACGCGTTGCCGGGACCCTGGGCGGCTCCATTATGGCGATTCCCGCGCTGCTTCACGGTGAATGGCTCACGCTGCCGGTAAATGCAGGCGCCGGAATGCTGGCGGGATCGTTGCGCCATTTCTGCCGCAATGAAGAAGAAATTTGGACGTTCTCTCCTTTTATCGATCTCAGCGTATACCGCTGGCTGAAGCGCAACCTGCGGCGGCCGCGTATCGACTGGCAGACTGCATTCTTTTTGATGATTATCGCCCTGCAGGCCGCACGCCTGGAACTGCACTATGCATTGCCCAAGTGGCTCTGGGCGCTTTCAATCAATACACCAGTCGCGCTGCTGGCAGGATTTGCCGCCACGGTTGCAACC
>JBARNL010000674.1:0-1511 GCA_049802955.1 Candidatus Angelobacter sp. | reverse complement strand
AACTAGCGCCTCATGGGCATTATTAACTTAGACGGCCGTGGTATGCTCGTTGTGTCGATTGGCGTGGCGGCGCGGGTCGGAAGGTCCTTTGCTCACCTAGTACAAAGATTCCAAATTATCGATATGTTGTAGGGGCGTATGCAAAGTGCGCGAGATATGGTAAGGAGCGGGGAGACATCGCAGGGGGAAGCGATGGTTGCTGCGCGACGCGTCATTACGCTTTCGATTGATTGCGACCAGCGCCGTGCGCTGGTCGATATTTCTCGCTCGCGGAGCGAGGCGACGGGCCGGGTGGAGCGGGCTCGCATGATCATTGCCTACCTCGACACCCCATCGGCTTACGTCGTCGCGCGGCAGATCGGGGTGAGCCAGCAGACCGTGACGCGATGCCTGGAGCGAGCCGCGGAATTGGGGGTCTTGGCAGCGCTCGATGACCGGCCGCGAGCAGGACGCGATGCTGTGATTACACGGGAAGCGAGGGCGTGGCTGGTCTCGCTGGCTTGCGCCAAACCGATCGCATCGGGGTATCCACACGAGCTGTGGACGACCCGCCTGTTGGCCGCGCATGCGCGTAACCACGGGCCGCAGGCTGGCCATCCCAGCCTGGCGAAACTCGCCCAGGGAACAGTGTGCAAGATCCTGGCAGCGCATGAGATCAAGCCGCACAAAATCCGCTATTACGTGGAGCAGCGCGACCCCGATTTCGAGCCGAAAATGGCAGAAGTACTTTGCGTTTATCGCGAGGTCGAGATGCGGCGCGCGGCCGCCGCGGACCGTGATGGCGGGGGCCAAATCGCCATCCTCTCTTATGACGAGAAACCGGGTATTCAGGCGATCGGCAATACCACTCCTGATCTCCCCCCGGTTCCCGGCACCCACCCCGCCACCCAGCGCGACCATGAGTACAAGCGCCACGGCACTGTGACCCTGATGGCCGGCATCGATCTGCTTACTGGTACGGTGCATGCGCTCGTCAAGGACCGCCACCGCAGTCGCGAGTTCATCGAGTTCCTCAAAATCCTCGACACTGCCTACCCGGCCGCAACTGCGATCAAAATTATTCTGGACAATCACTCGGCGCACATCTCGCGGGAGACCAAGACGTGGCTGGCCGCTCAGCCGGACGGCCGCTTCGCGTTTGTGTTCACCCCCAAACACGGTTCCTGGCTCAACCTCATCGAGGGGTTTTTCTCCAAAGCAGCCCGATCCGTGCTCCGCCACATCCGTGTCAAGTCCACACACGAATTGAAGCAACGCATCATCGAATTCATCAATGACCTAAATCGCGACCCGGTTATCCATCGATGGCGCTACAAAATCGATCTCCCCGCCTGACCGATAGGTGCGGAACTTTGGAAACGACGTACTAGCTAGTGGGCCGATCGAGAGCTTGCTGGGATCAAGAAAGGTCTGTCATTGCGAGCGCAGCGAAGCAATCTCGTTGACGGCGCGATCCGGTTGAGATTGCCGCGTCGCCCTGCGGGCTCCTCGCAATGACAGCTCTTTTTTTC
>JBARNL010000673.1:0-2287 GCA_049802955.1 Candidatus Angelobacter sp. | reverse complement strand
AGCCATTGCCACTGCGCGACGGCTTGGCGCCGTGGTGGAAGCCTATGACGTGCGCGCCGCCGCCGGGCAGGACGTGAAATCACTGGGCGCAAAATTTCTTGAAGTGGACCTGGGCGGAATTGAAACGCAGGACGCAGGCGGATACGCCAAGGAACTTTCTCCTGAAGCGCTGCAGCGCGGCCGCGACATGGTGGCCAAGCACGCCGCGATTTCCGACGTGATCATTACCACGGCGCAGGTGCCCGGACGCAAAGCTCCGCTGATGCTGACGGAAGAAGCGGTGAACAATATGCGCCCCGGAGCAGTGATCGTTGATCTGGCGGCCTCCACCGGCGGCAACGTTGCATACACCAAACCCGGTGAAGACGTGGACCACAACGGCGTAACGATTCTTGGTCCGCTGAATCTTCCGGCTACGGTGCCGGGGCACGCCAGCCAGCTTTACTCGCGCAACCTGACGACGTTCATAGCGCTGATCAATGACAAAGGCACTCTGAAAATCGACATGAATGATGACATCTTAAAACCGGCTTGCGTGGCTTATGAAGGCGGAAGCGTTCACCCCAAAGTGGCCGCGGCGCTGGGACACGCGGTAGCGTAGCGCAACATTAACCGGCCACACCATTAAACTGTGCAACACCGTTAATAGAGCAAAGAAGGAGACCTGAATGGAGCACTTATTGTTTCATCCGATAGGAATCATCGTCGCGCTGGCGCTGATGGAAGGCACAAAAGAATTGTCATTCAACCCGGCGGTGCTCATCGCGTCACTCTATGTGTTTGCCCTGGCCGCGTTTCTTGGATATCAGGTTATTTCACGCGTGCCTCCGCTGCTGCACACGCCGCTCATGTCGGCCACCAACGCCATTTCCGGCATCTCGCTGATCGGATCACTGGTGATTGCCGGATCGCACTATGACCAGCACCAGAGACTGGCGGAGCTCCTGGGTTGCGCCGCCGTTACCTCAGCCATGATTAACGTGACCGGCGGCTTTCTAATTACTGACCGCATGCTCAAAATGTTCCGCAAGAAAGAAGCGCCCAAGATGGACAAGCCGGAGGAGAAAAAGTGAGCCACGCTCAATATTTTCTCGAAGCCACATATTTGATCGCCTCTTGCCTCTTTGTTCTTGGCTTGAAGGGGCTGAGCCATCCGGACACCGCGCGCCGCGGCATGATTATGGCTGCGGCCGGAATGGCAGCCGCCGTTATTGGCACACTTTTCCATCCTGATATTCATAACTACATCTACATCGCCATTGGCATGATCGTTGGCTCGGCGATTGGAATTCCAATGGCCATGGTGCCGATGACCGCCATGCCACAGCGGACTGCACTTTCACACGCCTTTGGAGCGCTGGCTGCTTCCATGGTGGGCATTGCCGAATATGTGATTCACGGCAGCAATCTTGGCCCGGTAAAAGTCGGCGCTCTGGGCTTGGAAGTTATGCTTGGATCTTTGACCGTGACTGGTTCGCTGATCGCCGCAGCCAAGCTGCAGGAATGGATGCGCGGCAGTCCCATCATGTTTAAAGGCCAGCAGATTTTTAATCTGGCGCTCTTTATTGTGATGATCGGATCGTTTATCACCTGGATCGTTAATCCCGCGGGCGCCACATTCTTTTATGTGATGGTGAGCTGCGCGTTTGTGTTTGGGATCATGCTGGTGATTCCTATCGGCGCTGCCGATATGCCGGTGGTAATGTCACTCTTGAACTCTTATGCCGGACTTTCTTCGGCAGCAACCGGTTTTGTGCTTGGCAACAACGTGCTTATCATCGCCGGTACGCTCGATGGATTCTCCGGATTCATTCTTTCAATTTTAATGTGCCGGGCCATGAACCGGTCGATTACCAATGTGCTGTTTGGCGGCTTTGGCTCTGCGGTCACGGAAGAAACTGCGGTCACCGGCTCCATGCGCGAAGTCGGGCTGGATGATGTGGCCGTCCAACTTGCCTATGCCAACCAAGTTGTCTTTGTCCCCGGATATGGCATGGCGACGGCACAAGCGCAACACGCTTGCCGCGAGCTGGGAAATCTTCTGGAAGAACGCGGCATCTCAGTGAAGTACGCTATCCATCCGGTGGCCGGACGCATGCCAGGACACATGAACGTGCTTCTGGCTGAAGCCAACGTGCCGTACTCTTCACTCTATGAAATGGACCAGATCAATCCTGAAATGCAGTCAACCGATGTCGCGGTAGTGATCGGCGCCAATGACGTTGTGAATCCTGATGCACGTGATAATCCCAAGAGCTTAATCGCTGGTATGCCAATCATAGAAGTG
>JBARNL010000672.1:0-2004 GCA_049802955.1 Candidatus Angelobacter sp. | reverse complement strand
AATCAATCTTTCGGGACCGAAAGGGCAGCGTTTCGACTATCTGACGATGGACGACGAGGACCATCTTCTGCTTTCTGCCCACCTTGGCCCCGGCATTCTGTACGTCATTGATGTGCGCACCAACAAGCTCGTCAAGGCAGTTCCTGGCGTGCCGGGGATTACCGGGCTGGAGTATGTTCCTGGGCTGCGCAAGGTTTACACCTCTGATTGGGGCGAGGAAAAGATCGGCGTTGTGGATCTGCGCACCATGACGGTGGTCAAGCGTCTGGCAACTGCTGCCAAGCCGAACGGCAGCGCGTACGCCGCTCCGTTTCGGAAGGTCTATGTCTCCGACACGCTGGGGAAAGCCGTCGCGGTCGTTGATGTTGACAAAGATGAAATCGTCGAAACTCTTACATTCAGCAGTGAAACTGGCATGCCACAGTACGATTTTGTCGCTCGCAAGATCTATGTGAACCTGCGAAATACAAACGAGGTCGCTGAGATCGACCCCTCAACCGATGCGGTGATCGGACGGTATCCAGTGGAAGGCTGCCGGTACAACCACGGAATGGCCCTTGACTCGGAACACCACCGCGCATTTCTGCTATGCGACGGAACCAAAACGCTGACTGTCTTTGCGCTGGATGGACATAAAACGATTGCACACCTTCCGATGCCAGCGGGCGCTGACGTCGCAAAATTCGACCCTGGCTTGGGCCGAATCTATGTCGCCTGCTCCAGTGGGTTCATCTCGGTGTTTCAGGAAGATGACGCAGATCACTATCGCAAGCTTGAAGATTTTCCTGTGCAGAAGATGGTGCATAGCCTGGGCGTGGATACGGCAACGCACCGCGTTTATACGCCGGAGCAACAGGAAAGCGGCAGACCTGTTGCACGGATGATTGTTTACGAAGCAGTTGGATCGGAGCTCAAGCGTTAATCAGGAGGCCACTTATGCTTTTGTTCATTATGCTGCTATTCTCCGTCTCACTGGCGGAAGCCCAAGGCACTCAATCGTTGCGGCTGGAAAAGACCATCGAACTGCCGGAGGTGCAAGGTCGAATTGATCACATGTCAGTTGACGTTAAAGGCCAGCGGCTGTTCGTTTCTGCGCTCGGCAACAATACGGTCGAAGTCATCGACATTAAAGCGGGCAAACGCGTCAAAACAATCACCGGTCTTGCAGAGCCTCAGGGTGTGCTGTATGTGCCAACAAATGATCGACTCTACGTGGCGAATGCGAAAGACGGCAGCGTTCGGATCTTCAACGGAGCATCATATGCTCTTCTCAAGACGCTGGACTACGGCGATGATGCAGATAATCTTCGCTACGACGCTAGTCGTCAACACGTTTATGTTGGCTACGGAAGCGGCGCGTTGGGGGAAATTGACAAAGAGGGCAACAAAGTCACAGAGACTAAGCTTGACGCTCATCCCGAATCATTTCAGCTTGAGAAAGACAGTCCCCGGATTTATGTAAATCTTCCCAAAGCACGTAAGGTTGCTGTGGTTGATCGGGAAAAACACTCCACCATAGGGACTTGGCGAACAGGAATGGCACTTGCGAACTATCCTATGGCGCTGGATGAAGCCAACCACCGGTTGTTCGTCGTCACTCGATTCCCGGCACGATTGCTGGTGTTTGACACGAATTCGGGGAAAATTGTCCAAAGTCTTTCGGCAGTGGGCGATTGCGACGATGTATTTTACGATCAGACCCGCAAACGAATTTATGCTAGCGGCGGGGAGGGCGCAATCTCTATCTTTGAGCAGCAGGATTCTGATCACTACAAGGACTCTGCAAGGATCAAGACAGGCAAAGGAGCCCGGACGAGCTTTTTCTCCCCAGATCTGGACCGGCTGTTTCTCGCAGTACGCCGCCAGGGATCCAATTCTGCTGCAGTCGAGATCTTCGCCCCTGGGAACTGAGCGTGCTCAGGTCTTGCATGAGACCATTCGATCATGAATCGATGATCATACTTGTGCGGGTCGATTTGATTATGATCTCTACCACTCTTAGCA
>JBARNL010000671.1:0-1762 GCA_049802955.1 Candidatus Angelobacter sp. | reverse complement strand
GGAAGTTACCACAGTCGCACCTGTCCGTTTGGCCAATACCGCCAAAATGATCCCGATTGGCCCTTGGCCGATAACCAGCACCGTTTCATCGCTGTGCAACTGAAGGGAGTCAATGGCCTTTAGGCAGGTATTCACGGGCTCAATGAATGACGCCTGTTCATAGGAAACCCGGTCGGGCATCTTCACCACACCTTTGCGTACGATCCAATCCATCACGCGGATATATTCGGCAAAACCGCCACCGCTGGGCTCAAAACCGGCCGTTGCGCCGACCTGCTTATAAACCGGACATTGCGCAAAGACTTTCTTGCGGCAGTAATAGCACTCGCCGCAGGGAATGTGATGGAACACCATCACGCGGTCGCCGATGGCGAAATTCTTTACTTCCTTGCCTATCGCCACAACCTGGCCCGCCATCTCGTGGCCAAAGATACGAGGCGCGGAATGGGAACCGGTATGAATTTTCTTGAGATCAGTCCCGCAAATGCCGCAGGTGTGCACACGTACCAGCAACTCTCCTTTGCCAATTTCCGGCACTGCAACCGTCTCCAGACGGACATCATTCTTACCGCGATAGACAGCAGCTTGCATCCTCCTTGCGGTAGTCTGCTTACCTTCCGCGGATTCGGGTTTAATAGCCGTGTGCATAATCTAACGTTTTGCTTCCGAGAACTCTGCTCTCTCCAGTGTAACAATTTCGTTTGGCGACAAGGCGCTCGCAAGGTCCTTCAGCAGGCGGGTGCAAAGGGCGTTCGTCGCCCGCTTGCTGTTTCGCGCAAGCGTTGCGATCCTTGGCCATTGCCATGGGCGCACAGCTGCCCATAACGCGAACTTGCCGCTTTGAAACTCTCGAGAAGCATTCAGGAATTTTCCCATCGGCGGCATAGCAAAATCAGCTTCGTCTGAAATCGCTTTTACGCAACGAAACCCGATTTGCTCCTCCTGCGCCACCTTGGCGACGCCGGCAGCTTCCATATCCACCACCAGCCCATGAAAACGATTTACCAGTTCCTGCTTGGCTACAGCTCCTGCAATTTCTGCGGCGCTCACCAGCACGCCACCGCTCACATGGTTGCCATCCCCCGTGCATCGATACTCGGAACCATCGGCCGCATCGACGATTACACTCGGCGTAAACACGCTGCCGACTTTCAAGCTACGAATCAGCGCGCCGGCCAGACCGACTGATATCAACAATGCCGGCCGGTGGCGATCCACAATCGCACGCGCAGCTATTTCGGCGTTCTTGCAACCGATTCCCGCTACTGCTGCGACAATTCCATCTCGCTCAAAGCACGTAACCTTTCTTTCGCCAGATGGGAGCGTACTGCGCTGCCAGCCGCGGACCAGTGGCGCAATCTCCCGTTCCATGGCCGCGATGATCGCGATCTGGCTCATGCATTCACCGCCGCTACCTGCTCTGCCGTTTCTGCATATCCATGCGCCTGGAACCAATCGATGGCCCGCCGCAACGCGTCCTCAACTGGCAATACCTTGTATCCAAGTTCACGTTCGGCCTTTGCCGATGAGGCAAACATCTTTTTGCGGCCCATCTTCACCGCATCGATGGTTGCTCGCGGCTCTTTGCCCAGGATCGTCCCGGTAAAGAACTGGTCAAACACCGCAAATCCCATGGCTACGGCATGTGGGACCTTCATCGTCGGGGCGGGCAAGCCGGTGAGCGCAGAAAGCTTGTCGAGGATCTGCTTCAATGTCAGATTTTCGCCGCCCAGAATGTACCGCTGCCCCGGTCGTGCTTTTT
>JBARNL010000670.1:0-4543 GCA_049802955.1 Candidatus Angelobacter sp. | reverse complement strand
AACTTCTCCGGTAGTCAATCCAGGAAGCGGGTTAGGCTGCCCGGAACCACAAGGGGACGATGTGGTGGCCGGAGTTATCACACCCGGATCAGCGGCTAACGTCTGAGCATTCAAAACCACACTACTGAAAACCGCAATCGCACAGAACAAGATCACTTTCGTCCCGAGCAAAATTATGGAACGATTCTTCATGGTGATGCTCTCCTTTCGGCAATTTGGTTGGGGAACAGGGAGGTGTTCATGCACGCGCAAGATTTCGTGCAAGCTGGAAAGCATTTCAGCTAAGCCAAGTCGAAGCGTGGGCTGAAGACTTGGGAAGAATAGGTTTCCCGGGGATTGCTAACGGAGTACCACTGTGAGCTCTGAATCGACTGAAAGCTTCAGAAACTCCGGAATTGTGAGATGCTGAATTTTGGAAAGAGGTAAGAAGAATTTATGTCGCTTGTTTCCCATAACGGGAAAGATTCCCATTATGGAACTGCTTCCCGCCATCTGAGAGCAAATCGCTGAATACTATAAGGGCAAGATCCACAACCCTAAAGAATATGAGCAGTCCCTCGTCGATGTCTGCCGTATCGACGGCGTAGATCTTTATCCTACATACAGAAGGCGCTTTGACCTGATCTTTCCAAAGAGCCAAAACGAAAGGCTGGCGGAGAGGGGGGGATTCGAACCCCCGATAGAGGTGTTAGCCCCTATAACGGTTTAGCAAACCGCCGCCTTCAGCCACTCGGCCACCTCTCCGGAGTTTTGCGGCTTCAAGTATTGTATCAGTGTACGGGCATTTTGCAGCAGCTTGCGGTAGTGACCATTGATCTCTGGCACTCCGCTTTTTAACTGGTTGGCTTTCCGCCAGGCCACTCTCTGTATCCAGCCACTGCCATTTCACCCTTTACCCGCCATTCCTGTTTGCGGCTCTGTCTCCATCGCTTTCTCAGTCATGACCATTGTTGGCGGGAAATTCCGGGTCTCAAAACCTTCTCCGGGCAAAACCTCTTTGAGCGCCCACTGGATCCGGTTCACCGACTGCTGGATCAACAGCATCTGTTTTGCCTGCTCAGTGTAGGGCACATAAGAAATCGTCTGCAATGCATTGCGGACGTGATGGTTCATGGCGGAAATCACCGCCAGCTTCTGCCGCATCTCCAGTGATCGCCGATGCTCATAAGCAAACGCCATTAAACCTGCCAGCATCCCCAGCACTAGGTCATCAAGATAGATGCTTCTGCGGGTAATGCCGTGCTGCTCAAGCGCGGCTTGCAGTCCAGCGCCCAGCACAAACAGGCCAAAGCCCAGCAAAAAACTAAAGCTGATGCGGCGCAGCAAAGAAGGCACCTTTGGCGTTCTCGACATTCCTGAGCTATTCATGCACTTTATTCCTGACGCTTTCTGTATAACGGATAATGGTGCAAAAGAGAGCCGAATGATAGCAAAAATAGCAAAATCTGTTATCACGATACTGTTTTTTCTCGGTTTATCTGTTGTCGCACAGACGCCGCCACCCATGCCTGGAACGCTTTCCGAAAGTCTGCCACAGCTTTCTTGAGGGCGCGATGCTTACAGGCTTTCCCGCGGGTGAGCAGGACCAACCGCTATCAGTATCAACACAAATACTTCATCGACCGCCGACACCCAGCTTCTCTTCTTCACGCGCAGAAGAACCGGCTGTTCGCTTTTGAGATCATCCATTGAGAGGTTCTATTACCCCGGCGCCGTTCATATTGCGGCACTTATCAAGCGGTCGGAGAGTTTACCATCGGCTTTACTTCTGTACAGTCAGTTGCAAAATGCTCATTTCCGGGGGCTTCCCGTCCCAGGTCCCTGGCACTTGGGAATAGCGCACACGGAAAGCGGTGGGTTGTCCTGGCTTGAGCGGCTTCTCAGAGAGGTCCTTCACCGCGGGGACATCGACATTCTTGGAATCGGCTGTTTGCATGGGCTCTTGTTGCGTCAGCAGCGGGTTGCCGTTCTTATCGCGGAAAACCGCTGAAACGATTGCGTGGGTAACAGGAAGTCTGCCGGTATTTGTGGCTTGGCCGTAAACATCCACATTGGTGAGGCCGTTGACGTTCTGTGGCGAAATCCGGACATCTGAGATGCGCACTTGGGATGCAGGCTGTGTGGAACTGTTAATGGCGTTGGTTGCCGCCTTATTTGTGCGCGGCGTTAGCCAGAAAGTGGCAATGAGCAGCGCCACGGCAACAGCCAGGGCAACTACCGGCCAGGGAAATTTGCTCTCCGGCGGTTTAGTTGCATCGGGAGGAAAAGGCTTGTGTTCCATACTTACTCCTCAAGTCTAAGGAGACCAATACAGAAACAGATGGTGGGAAGAGGGCAGCGGTTGCCGCGTTATTCTCCGGCAATGGTCATGCCGTCAATGCGCAGAGTGGGCGCAGCGGTCGAGCCGCGAAATTCCAGGTCATTGCCAATTTCAGAGATGTTGTTCAGCATGCCCTTGAGATTGCCGGCCACTGTGACTTCTTCCACCGGATAAGTGAGCTCGCCATTTTCAATCCACAAACCGCTCACGCCGCGAGAGAAATCGCCGGTAACCATGTTCACGCCAAAGCCAAGAAACTGGAACACATAAAGCCCTTGCTTGATGTCGCCGATTATCTGCTGCGGCGTGCGGTCGCCTTTTTGCAGATAGAAATTTCCCGAACCTATTCCCGGCGTTCCGGCCAGTCCTCGTGAAGCGTTGCCGGTGGTTTTCATCCCCAGCTTTTTCGCCGTGTAAGTATTCAACAAGTACGATTTCAGCACGCCATTCTCTATGACAACAGTCCGGCGGGTGGGGACGCCTTCGCCGTCGAATGGTTCGGTGCCGAAGCCGCCGGGAATCGTGCCGTCATCCACAACGGTGATGTTGCTGGCGGCAACCTGCTCTCCCAGTTTGTTGACCAGGAATGACGATTGCCGGTAAATCGCGTCGCCATTTACAGCGTCAAAGATGTTATCCAGAATCGATTCTGAGTCCATGGGATCAAGCACGATTGGAACCTGCGTGGACGCGATCTTGCGCGAGCCAAGCCGTCGCAGTGTGCGCCGCGCGGCTTCACGTCCCACCGCTTCAGGCGACTCCAGCTTTGCCAGCGTGCGCGACAGCGCATACCAGTAATCGCGCTGCATGTTGCCATTTTCGTCCTGCGCAATGGGCGCTGCGGAAACCGAGCAATACGAGCGGCGGAATTCGCCTACAAATCCATGCGAGTTCGCCAGCACTTTGTGGCTGTTGGCCGCATCAAAAGAGCCACCGTCAGAATTTTTCATGCGAGGATCAGCTTCCAAAGCAGCGCGCTCGGCACGTCGAGCATAATCAATGCGCTGGTCCGGCGGAAGCGAGTAGACATCATCGTAATAAAGCTTGAGATCGCCTTGCAGAGAACCGAGTTGGTCAGCCTCCGGAATGCCCGAATAGATGTCTTCCGAGGTCACTCGCGCCAGTTCTATTGCGCCGCTGATCAGCCGCTGGATTCCCTCCGCCGAGAAATCGCTTGAATACGTACTCGCAGCGCGATGGCCAAGAAACGTCCGCAGCCCGATCGCGCGTGATCCTGATTCTTTCAGCGTCTCAACTTCGCCCATGCGCACTACGGTTGAAAACTCTGAGCTTTCGCGCACCACAGCTTCGGCGGCGGTTGCTCCGGCCTTCATTGCGCGTGAAACCACGCTGGCCGCCAGATCGCGCAGCTCTGTATCCACTTCAGTTGCTGTTTGCGTATTTGTTGCCATTATCTTGCCGGGATTTTCATCGCGCGGTGCCGCCCACAGTCATGCTATCCAGTTTCAGCGTTGGGATGCCCACGCCCACAGGCACTGACTGTCCATCTTTGCCGCAAGTGCCCACGCCTTCGTCAAGCTGAAGATCGTTGCCCACCATGGAGACTTTCGTCAGCGCGTCCGGCCCGTTGCCAATCAGCGTGCAGTTTTTGAGCGGCGCAGTTACGTGACCGTTTTCAATCATGTAAGCCTCAGACGCGGAGAACACAAATTTGCCATTCGTGATGTCAACCTGCCCGCCGCCAAAGTTCACCGCGTAAACGCCGCGTTTTACTGATCGAATAATATCTTCCGGGGAATCATCGCCCGCCAGCATGTATGTGTTGGTCATGCGCGGCATGGGAATGTGCGCGTAACTTTCACGCCGTCCATTGCCGGTATCGGGGACGCCCATCAGCTTCGCAGAAAGCTTGTCGCTGAGGTAACCCTTAAGAATGCCTTTTTCAATCAGCACAGTATTCTGCGTCGGCGATCCTTCATCATCCACGTTGATCGACCCGCGCCGTGATGGCAGCGTGCCGTTATCCACTACCGTGCATTTGTCTGAAGCCACGCGCTTGCCCACCATGCCGGAAAAAGCCGAAGTTCCTTTGCGATTGAAGTCCGCTTCCAGCCCATGGCCAATCGCTTCATGCAGCAGGATTCCCGGCCAGCCCGGTCCAAGGACAACTTCCATTTCACCCGCCGGAGCTTCAACCGCGCCCAGTTGGATAATAGCCTGCCGCGCAGCGTCCTGGGCAAAATGTTCCGGTGTCTTCGCCGT
>JBARNL010000669.1:0-3152 GCA_049802955.1 Candidatus Angelobacter sp. | reverse complement strand
GCAAGATAGCGCTCAGTGGCATACCACGCCGTATCGATTGACTCTTCACTATAGAAAGGATCTTCACCGGCAACGCATTCACCCCAGCCTTCAGGCCCGTCGGTATGAATGGTCAGCAAAAGAATGCGGCGTTCCGTGGTGCGACCAAAGCTGGTCTCAAAAAAATGGACCAGCGGCATGTGGATCTCGCGCAAGGTAATGGCTTCTATTTTCAACGGGACTCCTTTGCGGTTAGCAAATAGCAATCGGCAGTTGGCAAAAGCCAGTCAGCCGCAGATTTTCGCAGATCGGCGCAGATCAGGAATTTAGCCGCGAATGCAAGCGAAAATACGCGAATTTACTTTTGATTTTTTCGGCAATAACGAAATTGATTTCTGTACGAGGTCCAGCTTTATTTCTTCGTTCCAACTCTATATTCCCGGTTTCTTATTATCTGCGCCTATGTTTGGTTTCTATTCCGAGCCAATCGTCGTGTCGTTTTCGTAATTCTGCAACGAGTTTTTGCCAATGCCATTGGAAATTGCCAGCTGCTAAAGCGGTTTTATAGATAACGTGAACTTTAAAAAGCAAACCAAAAGGTCCCTCCGTCCTACTCGCGCACTGATGACAGCGCGCGCTCGCTTCACGGACGTTCGGGATGACGAGCTATAAAAAGCTGACGTTAACAGTAAACTGCCCTTCTGCTGGCCGGCTGCTGGCCGGCTGCTCGTTGCTACTCTTCTTCACTCGATGCATACGACCAGTTCTCATCCCAGTGTCCCAGCAGGAAGGCGCCGTCATCCTGCGCGTCACGCTCGTAGCCCAATGCACACAACCCTTGAGAGAACGCGGACAGAAAATATTCCCGATTACGCTTTTGCACTTCGGCCGCTTTGGGCCGCTGTTCGGGCGAAGCTTTCCAGGAATAAATCTGCGCTGGAACTTCAATCTTCTTTTCCACTTTGAATTGTGGCGGCTGCTTCTTATCCAAAAGATTGACGACGCGTTTTGAGGTGAGCCACCACTCCGCCACCAGCCGGTCTGTGGGCAGGCCGCCTTGCAACGGCGACGACGAATGCCCGTAATGGTTCACGCTGTAGCGCCGCGCGATGGCCCCGAGCCGTGACAAGTTGAGATGCGCATTTTTTATTTCCAGAGGATCGAAAGTCCATTCCAGTAGTTCAAAACCTTGCTGGATTGCGTCGTCACGCTGCGCTAATTTCAATTTGCGGCCCAGGCCGCGGTTGCGAAATGTATCGCGCACCGCAAGCATGTGCGAGTGCAGGTAAGCATGACCGGCGCGGCTGCCGGGAATGGAAAAGGCAAAGCCAACCAGATTGTCGCCGTGAAATGCACCAATGGTCTGGCCGCCAATTTTCTGGCTGACCACGAACATGCGCAGCGGCACCAGATCGACGTCATCAAAATTCCAGACTTCTTTCTGCAGCGCAACACAGGCATTCAGTTCATCAATGCCGGCGCATTTACGGATGGTGATCTGTTCGGTCCCGTGCTCGGCGACGCTCAAGCCTTCTGTACCTCCAGCGCCTTGGCCTGCTGCCATAGAGTTTCCTTTTCTTTCAAAGTTACCTGTTCCAGTATTCGGCCCTGTTCCCGTAATTGCTGTTCCATCCAACCAAACCTGCGGCGGAATTTTCTGTTGGTTTTACGCAGAGCAGACTCCGGATCGACGCAAAGATAGCGGGCAATATTCACCAGCACAAAAAACAGATCACCCACTTCACCTTCCACATGCTCGCGCAGTTCGGCAGGAACCTCCGGTTTCCCAGAATCGGCCGGCGGCAAACCTTCCAGATGTTCCTGCAGTTCCCGCGTCTCTTCAGCCAATTTTTCAAACAGACCTTGAATCTCAGGCCAGTCAAACCCAACGTGCGCGGCCTTGGAGCTTATTTTGTGGGCTTCCTGCAGAGCAGGCATTTTGGAAGACACGGCGTCCAGCAGGAGCGGGCTGGCCGGCAAAGTTTCGCCTTTATTCCGCGAATTGCGCTTTTCTTCGGCTTTGAGCGCTTCCCAATTCTTAAGCACCTGTGCCGAATCATCTGCTTTTGTGTCGCCAAACACATGCGGATGGCGATGAATCAGCTTGTTGCTGAGAGAGTCAAGCACATCGTCGATGGTGAATGAGCCCTGTTCCTCCGCCATTTCCGCATAAAAAAGCACTTGCAACAACAGGTCACCCAACTCCGCGGTAAGCTCTTTCCAGTCTCTGTTATCAATAGCTTCCAGAACTTCGTAGGTTTCTTCCAGCGTATATCTCTTGATGGTGTCAAAAGTTTGCTCACGGTCCCAGGGGCAGCCGCCGGGCACCCTTAACCTGGCCATAATCGCCTTAGCACGCTCAAATTTTGCGCCAGTTGACATAAAAGTAATGCTATCATTGCGACGATTTCCCCAATAATTCAATCTTCCGGGGTCAAAAAAAAGTCCCATGCGTTTTCTATTAAAAAATAGCGGTAAGAGTGTGCTGCAAAGCGCACTAGACGCCCGCAGACTGCTGCCGTTTGCCTTTGTCCTGATCGTTGGATTTCTGGTGGCGATGGCCTGGGACAGCTTCTCTCGTACGCGCGAGTTGCTAAACTCGCAGGCCTACGTTGAACACACGCACCAGGTGCTCTATGAAATGGATGATATTCAAGACGGGCTGGGAGACGCACGCGAAGCATGGCTGCACTACATCCTGACGCCGGAACAACAGGACCTTGACACGTTTGCCGAATCCTCGAAGCAAATATGGAAACGAGTTGCACGAGTTGAAGATCTTACGCGCGACGATCCCGCGCAACGGGACCGAATCGCGCAGCTTCAGGTAATGATCACGGACGAGTTGAAGCAGCTGAGCGATAACCTGCGCACCAATAAAACGCTGCTGATCTATCACAGCCCCGCCACCGATTTTAAGCAGGACCGCGTGCGCAACGCAGTGCAACAATTTAAGGATGAGCAGGAAATTCTTCTGCGCGAGCGCAATCTGGCGGCGCAGGCACGCGCCCAGGAAGTGGAACGCAGCGTCTCAGTCCGCGTTCTCGTTTTCATCGCGCTGATGGCGTTTGTGTTCGTGCTGGTCCTCAGGGAATCCAAGAAGCTCCGCATCGCCGAGCAGTCAGCCTTGCACTCACAAACCAAACTGGCAGGCTCGCTAGAACAACTCCAAA
>JBARNL010000668.1:0-1648 GCA_049802955.1 Candidatus Angelobacter sp. | reverse complement strand
TCTATAGCCTTACCACCAGCGCTTCGGCAAACCAGCTTGCGGCGTTTGCGGGGCCGCCGGATGATTTTGGGCAAAGCAATGACCCTATGGTCGGCAAGCCGATCGGCGGCATTATTGTGTTTGGCGGCGGTCTGGCATTGTACGACGCAAAAGGAAAAATTGTCGGTGGCCTTGGGGTAAGCGGGGATACATCCTGCGCAGATCACATTGTGGCCTGGAAAGTCCGCCACGAACTTGGGTTCGATCATGTCCCGTACGGTGTGGCGCCAGGCCAGAACGACAATATGATTCTCGACATACAGAACGGCTCAAGCGCAAGCGGATTTGGACATCCCACCTGCAAGGGCGGCGGCAAGCCGCCCGACGAAATCATCAAGCAACTGCCTGACAAATTTAAAACAAGCGGAAAATCGTAAAGATGGCGGGCATTCTCGCGTAATTCACGTCTCTGGTCCAAAATATTTCCAGAAATAAGCGCGGATAATCTCATTTGCTTGCACAACCACGCAGCTCTGCTCTCCATCTTGCCTAGGGTAGTGATCTTCGCAAGGGAAACTGCCTGTGACCGTTTTACAAGTTGTGATCGGTTTGCTGATGGTTGGATTGGCGCTGCATGACATGTTTCACGCTTTGTTTCATCCTTCAGGTCGTGGGGCGCTTGCCGAATTTATTTCATTTCGAATGTGGCGTATATTCCGTCGGCTATTTCCCGGCAATCATGCACGCCTTAGCGTAGCTGGACCATTAGCATTTGTGGCCACCGTGTTCGTGTGGGGCATTATGATTGTGGCCGGGTTCGGTCTTGTTTATCGGCCATTCTTGCCATCAAGCTTTGTTATGGCTCCGGGGCTGGATATACGCCAACACCAATCGTTTTTCGATGCGATTAACGTCTCGCTGGGATCTCTGATTAGCGTAGGTGGTGACTTCAATACAAATTCACGCTGGCTGCGCTTCGCCATTGGGAGTGAGGCGGTGATGGGCTTTATTCTTCTTACCGCCAGCCTGTCATGGGCTTTGTCGATTTATCCGGTCCTTGAGTATCGCCGTTCGGCGGCACATCGCCTGAGCCTGCTTTATCACGCTCATCGCGCTGAGCAGCTCGGCGTTAGCTCAATTCCCGAGCAGGAGACGGAGCAACTGGTGATTGCACTAGCTGCCGATATCACTAAGATCCGCAATGACCTAGCACAGTTTCCCATTACCTACTACTTTCATGAAGATGATCCACAATCCGCTTTTGCCGGCGCGCTTCCACTCGTGATGGACATTGCTAATCGGGCGAACCGGCCTGAGTCCGGAGCGCCCGTAAGGGTTGCAGGGATCGTGCTTCAAGGGGCCATTCATGACCTGTTGGCGCTTGTTGGCGCTTGGTTCCTTAATATGCAAAACGAAACTGATGATGTGAAGCTTATGCACAGATTTGCGGAAGACCACTTCCGCCGGGAACTGCGCAGCGCGTGACAACTTGAATCACAGTGGCAGCATCATTTCACAGAACATTGCCGGGTTCTCCGGCACGCGCCGAATCTGCAGAGCAACACAAAGTAGCTGAAAGGTTCACCGGTTGCCCATGCGAGTGCCATGTTATAGGGAAAGTAAAACAAGAAGAGTTGGGCCTGGATTTGCGCGGCTGGTCGCAGCCGCG
>JBARNL010000667.1:0-5668 GCA_049802955.1 Candidatus Angelobacter sp. | reverse complement strand
GAGCAGGTCAGCGCGGTTGAGCGACGATGCACGGACGCGAACCAGCACATGGTCGTCATTGATAAGGGGTTTGCCAACGGTGCGGATTTCCAGTACTTCAGGTCCGCCATAGGTGGAGATCCAGACTGCCTGCATGGTGTTGTTCATGGCCGCGGAAACGCGCAAAATCATTATAAGTGGCGGATGGCCAACCCAATGCCATACCGTGATTCGAATCACAGCGCAGAGGAGGGTACCTGTCTTATCCTTGCTGAACATTATTTGCTGATATTGGGGCGCTCCGATATATTTTTAGATAGCATGTACGATGACTTTCACGCCACCGACCGCTGGACCGGAGAGAAACTCCATTGTATTTACCAGGCCTTGATCGTCGCCATCGCGACGCGGCACGCCGACGCTATTGACATAAAGTTTCTTGCCAGCGGGCGTCCCGTGTGGATTGCATTGCCGCATCCAACATGGGTGGAATACCAGGAGCGTACCGGCCGGGTCATAACCGATCCGCTGGCCATCCAGATTGCCGGACATTTTTTGAAGACGGCGATCGAATCTGGCACGTATGAGCACGGACGGGAGATGTACACGTTGACGGTGGATGAGTCGCTCGGACATTTGAATGCAGTCCTGAAGGAAGTGGGCGCGCCCCAGGACGCGCTGATTAAGACGGCGTAGCCGTTTAAGCCGCGCCAAAACCCGCTGCTTGCGACCAGCCCTCTGGCCCAACAGAACAGGAGACTTTTCCGCCATGTCGACTCTGCCAGCCATTGATACAGCTTCAGCACTGGAAACACTTCTCAACAGCGATAAAGTCCATCGCAATCTTCATTCTGGCGTGCTTGTGGAGCAGGCAGTTCACCGCGGAGAAGGGCTGCTGGCGGACAATGGAGCTTTCGTCGGCTACACCGGCAAATACACCGGCCGCACGCCCAAAGATAAGTTCACGGTAAAGGACCCCATCACCGCCGAACTGGTCAACTGGGGCGGCACGAACCAGCCTTTTGATGCGGAAAAATTTGACGCGCTGTTTGACCGGGTTGTTACGTACTTGCGTGGCAAAGAGCTGTTTGTGCAGGACCTGTACGCTGGCGCCGACTCTAAATACCGGCTGCCCATCCGCGTGATAAATGAATATGCGTGGCACAACCTTTTTGCCCGCGCGCTTTTTGTGCGCCCGAATGAAGAAGAACTGAAGACACATCGCGCAGAATTTACGATTGTCTCCGCACCGGAATTTCAGGGTGACCCGCAGCGCGACGGCACCCGCTCTGAAGCATTCATTGTGGTGAGCTTTACCCGCAAGATCGTGCTGATTGGCGGCACAAAGTATGCCGGCGAGATGAAGAAGTCAATCTTTGGCGTCATGAACTTCCTGCTGCCCCAGAGAAACGTCTTTCCCATGCATTGCTCGGCCAACGTGGGCAAGAACGGAGAGACTGCGCTGTTCTTTGGACTTTCCGGTACCGGCAAGACCACACTTTCGGCCGATCCAGAGCGCCTGCTGATTGGCGATGATGAGCATGGCTGGAGCGCAACCGGCATCTTCAATTTTGAAGGCGGCTGTTATGCCAAGTGCATCAAGCTATCCAAGGAAAGCGAGCCGCAGATATGGAACGCCATACGGTTTGGCTCGGTGCTGGAAAATGTGCCGCTTGATCCAGAAACGCATATTCCCAATTACAACGATGACAGTCTCACTGAGAACACGCGCTGTGCCTATCCTGTGGACTTTATTGAAGGCGCTGTGATCCCGGGAATCGGCCGCCATCCCAAGAACGTGATCTTCCTGACTGCTGACGCTTTTGGCGTACTGCCCCCAATCTCCAAACTAAACACGGACCAGGCCATGTATCACTTTCTCTCCGGCTACACGGCCAAGGTGGCTGGAACTGAAGCTGGTGTGGAAGAGCCGCAACCAGATTTTTCCACCTTGTTTGGAGCGCCGTTCTTTCCGCTTCGGCCAAAGGTATATGCGGAAATGCTGGGCCGGCGAATGACCGAGCATGGCTCACAATGCTGGCTGGTGAATACCGGCTGGTTTGGCGGGCCCTACGGCGTGGGATCGCGCATGAAGTTGCCGTACACGCGTGCCATGGTCAATGCCGCGATTGAAGGCGCACTGGACAATGTTGAGTTTGAAACTGATCCGGCGTTCGGGTTGACGGTACCCAAGTCTGTCCCAGGCGTGCCTGCGGAGTTCCTGCACCCGCGCGCCGCATGGAAAGACAAAGCGGCGTATGATAAGGCCGCGGCCGACTTAGCAGCCCGCTTTGCCAAAAACTTTGAAAAATTCGACGTGCCGGCAAATATTCGCGCGGCTGGGCCGGGAGCGAAAAAAGGATAAGCGGACAGCGAGCGACAAATATCACGCAAAAAGAGACGTGCCGCGAAAGCACGCCTCTTTTGTTTTAGGAACAGTTTTAGTATGTCATCCCGGACATGACTCAGGCAGTCATGAGTCACGCGGCTTTATCGCGGCCCAGGTGTTCGGTTACTGTGGCATTTATGCGCTCAATAAATGAAACTGGCTGCGCATCAGAAGCAGGCGCCAGTCGCTTGCGCAACAACTGGAGAAATTTAGTGACGCGATGCAGCCGTTGTGAGTCCATCCGATCCTGCACGTGCTGCGGATTTACTTCTGAGGCGGTTTCAATGTACTGCCAGAGTAAAAGCCGCATGTCATCGACTGCGCTTTTCAGGTCGCTAAGCAGATCTACGTTGAGTTCAGCGGCGGGAACGGCCGGCTTGTCATTGGCGTTTGGAGCCTGCATGGCGAGCCAGTACAAATCTTCGTGCACGGCGGTCAGCGCAGTCGTAAGTTCCTTAAGATGGTATACGAGTTCGGTAGAATCGGTATGTAAGCGGCGGTCTGGCATATTTTGGGGGACCCCTTTATTTCTGTAGTACGTGTATTAGTGTCTAGGATGCGCTTAATGTTGCAGAAATGCCGGTTACTCAAGGCCATGCCCCCAGCCCTAAAGCCTGTATTTTCAGCAACTCTGGATTTTGGACTGTATGCAGCCTGATGGCCTTGATGCTGCTTATTTGCAATTATTTTCAACAGCATAGAGTAGCATTGCACCTAAAAATTATGCGGTTTAGGCGGCAAGATGCAGCGGAAGAATCGTCCCAAAATGGAAACGCGGTTGAACCATTGATATAAACCTTTCCAGATATTGTCAGGGCCAGTGCCAAAATGGGAGATAACAGCAGCATGTATTCGCGGCACATTTCTGTGCAATACCAACTGAATGGGAAGCTGGCTAACTGCCCTATGAAGTGGCTCGACAATTTTTCCATGCGCAGCTTTACCAACGATTCCATTTTTGACGACACTCTTCCAGTCGCCGATGGAGAGATGAGGATCGGGACACGCGTGCCGCTGGAAAAATTGAAAGCCGCGATGGAAGACTGGTTTCGCAGGAAGAGCTATTTGGCAAAAGAGCAGGAACTGGTTATTGAAGAAACCAAAACCTAACCACTGATAACACTGATTACACGGATTTTCACTGATCGATCAAACGGTCAACGGTGTTTTGCTTCTTCAACGGCTTAAGACGATGAGACTTGTCATCATCCATACTTGCCGTCGAATGTGGCTCTATTTTCACGAAGGCAGAAAACCAAAACTTAACCACTGATCACCCGGGTTTTCACTGATAGACAGTGGGGTGGTGCAAAGGTCAATTAGTGCTTCTTGCTTCTTCAGCCACAACTTCTTTATCGGCAGTGACCTTAAATACGATCAGCACTTTGTCATCGTCGTTCATGCTCGCAGTGGAATAGGCTGACACTTCGGCGAGTACGGAATCCACGATGCCCTGCGAGGTGCGCTCACGATTGCGGCGCACGCAGTCTGCCAGGCGTTTGGGACCGTATTCGTGCTTCTGCTCGTCAGAGATGTGCAGTATCCCGTCAGTGGAGCAGACGAGTATATCGTCTTTTTCCAGCCTGACCGATCCGCGAGTGTAATCCACCTGCGGGAACAGTCCGATCACAGTGCCGCCCTCTTCCAGCAACTTGATTTCACCGGTCTTGCCTCGCACCAGTATGGGAGGAATGTGTCCGGCGTTTACGTATTGCAGCACATTTTTTCTGGTATCAACCAGGCCCAGAAAAACGCTCAGATGCTTGCCCGATTTAGTGTAGGTATAGAGCATTTCATTGAGTGAAAATGCCAGCACTTCCAGCGAGTGCAGATGCATGACCAGCGCGCGCAAGGTGGCCTGAAGGTTGGCCATGATCAACGCTGAAGAAACGCCATGGCCTTCAACTTCGGCGCTGACAAGAAGCAAAGACTGCGGGCCCAGGTTGATGAAATCGTAATAATCGGCGGCAACGTCAAAGCAGAAATCGCTGAGCACGGCAATGTCATAGCCCGGAACCACCGGAGGCCCTTCCGGCAAGAGGCGATGCTGGATGCTGCGCGCCAGGGAGAGCTCGCGCTCCATGCGCTGCTTCTCCATGGTGTCACGATGCATCTGGGCATTTTCCAGCGCCATGGCCATGTGTCCGGAAAGCTTGTTCAGGAAGCCGACATCATCGGGCGAGAACTTTCCGCTTTGCGCATTGAGCAGTTGCAGCACGCCAACAATTTCACCGGAATGATGCTTGATGGGAATACTGAGCAGCGATTTGGTGCGGTAATTGAGACGCTGATCAAGGCTGGGATCGAAAGCTTCCAGGCTGTAAGCGTCATCGGTGTTTACCAGTTCTCCGGAGACGGCCACCTGTCCGGCGATGCCCTTGCCAAATGGGATCCGGATTTCCTGATGGTCGAGCCCCGACGCGGCAATTGACCATAACTCTTTGCGCTTGTTGTCGGAGAGAAAAACGGTGCCGCGCTCGGCTTTTACTTCAGTCCGCGCGATCTTCAGGATCAGCTCCAGCAGCTCCGGAAGGTCGAGCGTGGAGTTGAGCATCCGCGTGGCTTCAAAGAGCAGCGAAAGCTGGTTAATGCGCTTGTCTTTTTCCTGCGTCGCCAAAACGTTGTTGAGTTTGGCAGCGCTCATCTCTGAATAGAGCCGCCACCATACCAGCAGGTCTTCAGGCGCTTCAGAGGTGGTGTAAATGGCCAGCACGCCGGCAAGCTGGCCGGCGGCCAGCAGCGGATATCCGGAAATGTGCGTCAATCCAGTCTGGCGGGAAAATTCGAGATCGTCGCCGCCGAAGGTCGAGAGCACAATATTTTCAATCGACGTTTTATTATCGGCGATCTTGCCCACTGCTCCGGCGCTGGCGGCAGCATAGTCAAGCCGGTGCGTGGCGGCTATGCCTTGGGCATGCGTAAGATAACAGGAGCCGGAAGAAGCGTCCCACAGCCAGAGCTCGGCGCGCGCAGCATCAAAGTCGCTGACCAGCATTTCCAGCCCGCGTGCCGTAAGATCTTCTCCGGCGCGGCTGAGCGCTGCCACGGCGCCGGCAAACGCGTTTACGTAGTTTTTGCCCTGTGTTTTTGTCTTTATCACTCTGCTTGCCCATCAATACCGTTTCCCCGGCTGGAAACCGGAAAAAGGGCGAATACCTGTCCCAAGTTTACCGGGATTCCTGAAGATTTCGTGGAAAGAGTGACGCTAGTTTATGAAGGAGGTACCCGGAATGTAAAGAAAAAGCAATGGCCTGCGCAAACTACGGTACCTGTGACTGGGAGAGCTCGTTTATTAAAGGC
>JBARNL010000666.1:0-6660 GCA_049802955.1 Candidatus Angelobacter sp. | reverse complement strand
CGGAAGTTTGCTCGGTTCAATTCAGCTAACGCCGAAAATTGATTACAGCGGGGGAGGAACAACGTTCCGGTCAGTCAATATCCTGGCTCATCAAGAATTTATCCCATGCTGAGGCTGACCGATAGGAGATTTTCAGCGAGGAGGGTATCAGCAGGCCAGCGAAAACGGGCCGAAAGTGCTGATCGGAATAGAGCGATTGTAATGTCGCTAATGCGGGCGATTTTTTGCGCCATTCACGCCGCGAAAAACTTACTTCTTCATCGCGGTTTGTGCAGCGCTCTGTGGCGTGGCTTCAATCGGGCTGGCGGCGTTCTGCAGACGGTTTGTTTCCGTCACGCCTGAAGGGCTCAGGATCACCATCTTGGAGCGGCCTTCGCGTCCGCCGGGAAGAAATAGCATCTTGTGCGCCGGATCATAGGCGATGCTGTAACCTTTTACGTCCGTAGGCAGTTCGTGGTCCACCACGTTGCGGTTCAGATCGATTGCCAGCACTGAGCCGTCGCCTGCCGCGGCATAGAGCAGATTGCCGCCGGGGTCGAGCACCAGCGCGTCCGTTCCGCCGGGAGCCGGAATGCGGGCCAACTCAGCGCCGGTATCGGCGTTCAGGGCCAGCACGGCATAGCGTACGGCCACATAGAGGCGGCGGCGTTGCTCATCGAGCGCCAGCCCCGTTGGCTCCGACGCAACAACTTTATAGCGGCCGATAATTTTGTTGCTGTGATCGATTGACGCAATCTGCCCGAGGTCCTGCAAAGTGAGCAGCAAAACCTGGCGAGCGCCGTCATAAACCATGTCCTGCGGCAGCGCGTTCAGTTCAAGCACGTGCGTTTCCGCGCTGAGCCGGAGATCAATGATGCTCAGGGTGCGGTCCAGCACGCTGGTGGCATACAGCGTTTTTGTCTGCGGCACCCACAACAGCTTTTCCGGCCGATGTTGCACTGGGATTACTTTCTCCACGCTCCAGTTGCGTGTATCCACCACGGCAATGCTGTTGTTCCCCGCCAAAGCTACATACATGGTGCCGGAATCGTTGTCCACGGTGATTCCGCGCGGATCGCTGATCTGCGAGATGCGGGCGACAATGCGGCGCTTTATCGGGCTGAAAACTTCAATGGTGTTGGTCCCCGGGCGCGTAATTACGACTTGGCCATTAGCCATGGTTACCTGGCTAAAACCGGGGCTTCCTGGCAGATCGATGAGAGCCACCTGGCGCAGCTTGGCCGCCAAGCCGTACATGGAACAGCTCAGCAACGTAATAACAAGAATAGACTTGATCTTCCGCATAGAGGGACAGGGACCTGCCGTAAAGGTGGTTGGATGCAAGTAGCTGGTGTTCTGATGCCCACGGTGTTTTTATCCCGAGCGGAGCAAGTGAACTATATTGCAACGATGATTTTACAGATCAGTGAAAGGCTTGGACGCAAAATTCCCGAAAATCACTGCTGTGGCATCGAATGTTCGCCGTCCATAGGGTTCCCTCCCCTTCGACAAGCTCAGGGTCGGGATTAAAACAAAAAGCTTGCGCCTGACCTTACGTCATACCCCACAATTGCATTGGAGGGCAGATTGATGTACCGCGTGAGCGATTTTGCCGAAAAAGCGGGCGTAACGGTGCGAACGTTGCACCATTATGACCGCCTTGGACTGCTCAAGCCCAGCGGACGCACCGAAGCCGACCATCGCCTCTATAGTGAGCGCGACTTCGGGCGCCTGCAGCAGATCGTCACGCTTAAGTTCATTGGCATGCCTCTCAGGCAAATCAAGGACCTGCTTGACGGGAGCGATCTGGACCTGGCAGCAACCCTCCGGCTACAAAGATGCCTGTTGCTGGAAAAACGGCTGCAACTGGAAGCGGCAATTCAGGCGATTGAAGAAGCGGAGCGTTCACTTAAGTCAAATCGCGCCCCCGATCTTGAGGCCTTGAAGAAAATCATTGAGGTAATGGAAAGGCAAACCGCTATGGAATGGACAAAAAAATATTACAGCGAAGAAGCGCAGGCAAAAATTGCCGAGCGGACGAAAACGTTTACTCCGGAAATGCAGGCAAAAGTGACGCAGGACTGGAATGACCTGATTCGCGACATTGAGTCTGCCATCAGCAGCCATGAAGATCCGGGCAGCGCCAAGGCGCGCGAGTTGGCGGAGCGCTGGTCAAGTTTTACTCGCGGATTCACCGGCGGTGATCCCGAAGTACAAAAGGGTCTGAACAAGCTCTACGCTGACCCAGGCGGCTGGCCTGCCAGCTTTAAGAAGCCCTGGAGCGACGATGTGGAAGCTTTTATTAAGAAGGCCATGGCCGCGCACAAGACCTCGTGCACGTAAGCGCGAAAGCCAGCAAAATCAGCTCACCACCGTGGTTTCGATACCTTCGGCGCTGCAATATCGGAGAAGGAGCTCGCTGGCGCGCTGCAACCAGTGCTCAAGCCCGTCCGGGCCTGGTCGATTTCATGCCAGAGAGCTTCGTTGTGCTTTTCGACTCTGACATTCGCAGAAAGACAGCCAAGCGCAAGATCGGGCGCAAGTGCCTTGAGCGCAGGGTAGATGGAAATTTCAGGCGGCATTCGCAGATGACCTTACTTTGTGAAGAAATCACATGCGACGAAGAAGTCGGTCTTCGAGACAAAGCTAAAAGCCATAGGCGCTAAAAGCCATAGGCTAGGAGCTAAGAGCTGGTTTTCTACGCCAAATTCAATGCCCGCTTGAACGTTCCACGCTCTTTCTGGATCTTTTCCTGCAAGAGCGTGATGGCATAGATCAACTGCTCAGGTCGCGGCGGGCACCCGGGCACGTAGATATCGACCGGTATGACCTGGTTTACACCCTGGACCAGCGCATAATTATTGAACACGCCGCCTGAAGTGGCGCAGGCGCCCATGGAAATCACCCACTTGGGTTCGGGCATCTGCTCCCAGAGCTGGCGGATCACGGGAGCCATTTTCTGCGATACGCGCCCGGCAATAATCATCAGGTCAGACTGGCGTGGCGACGGGCGAAACACCTCAGCGCCGAAGCGCGCAACATCAAAACGCGACGCGCCCATGGCCATCATCTCAATGGCGCAACAGGCCAAGCCGAACGTCATGGGCCAGATGGAGCTTTTGCGCATCCAGTTCACCACGTTATCCAGTGAGGTAAGAATCACGCCTTGCGGCTGCTCATTGCCGAACAGCACGTTCTTGAGATGCTGGGCATCGTCGGGGTTGCCGGCGGTGTTCTCATAGCGCTTGGTCAGCAGTCCGCGCTCGACATCGGGATTTACCAGGTGATCGCTCATGACATCTCTATTTTAAATGGATGCGCGCCTGATGGGAAGGATGCAATAAAGATTGGGTGATCGCGCGTGATCGGGGGGATTGGATGATTGGAGATAACCAGGGCGATTTTCAACGTGTGCTTGCAGTAATATATCCGTATGAACCATCCCCACCAATCCCGCATTCTGGATCAGTTCACGCGCCAGGCTGCGCCGTTTGCCGCCGCTGCGCCCATCCGCAATCAGGAGACGCTGGATCGGATTGTACAATGGGCTGGCGCTGGCCCGGATGACACTGTGCTCGACGTGGCTTGCGGTCCCGGCCTGCTGGCGTGTGCTTTTGCTCGTGTGGCAAAGCACGCGACGGGCATCGACATGACGCCCGCAATGCTGGAGCAGGCACGCAAAACACAAGAGGAACAAGGCCTCAAAAACGTTAGCTTTCTGCCCGGCGATGTTTATTCCCTTCCGTTTCCTGACGCGCACTTTTCCATCGTCAGTTCGCGCTTCGTCTTCCATCACCTGCAGGAGCCGCTGGCGGCGCTTAAGGAAATGAAGCGCGTATGCAAGCCAGGTGGCAAAATCGTGATGGCGGACATGGCTCCTTTGCCTAAAAAAGCGGCTGCGCTGAATGCCGCTGAGAGGCTGCGCGATCCTTCCCATGTGCGCGCAATACCCGTCGTTGAACTGCGCGCGCTCTTTGAGCAGGCCGGCCTCGCCTCTCCACAGGTCAATAACTATCGCATGGAAGGCGAGTTGGAAGATCTGCTCTCCCGCTCATTTCCCAATAAAGGAGACGCTGATCGCGTACGAAAGATTTATGCCGGCTCTATCGCTGAGAACGCGCTTGATCTCAACACGCGGCTCGCCGATGGCAAAATCTTTTACAGCCTGCCGGTAGCTGTGCTGGTGGCGCGGAAAGTCTAGACTAAATATCTCCCCGACGTCTGTACCAGCCGCTCTACGTGTCCATTTGCACCTGTCATCCTGACAAAGCGCCTCCAAGTACCAGCTTTACCGGCGACGCTCTCTCACTCTCTCCAGGAAGATCAATTCGCGTGCTTGCTCCGATCGATACTCCGATGGAGCCAGTTATAAGATGATGTCAATCCAATATTACTCGTCGGACGGCTCGGTACTTGGCGACAATCTAGAATAAACAGTTGCGAGTCTTGACCCAAAAGTAAGGGTCCGGCTTGCGCCGAACCCAATTACAAAATTACCAAATTACACAATTACTTATTTTTCTTACGCGACACCCATTTCCGCGGCGATGCGCTCGGTCACAAACGCTTCAATCACGTCGCCTTTCTTCACGTCATTGAAGTTCTGGAGATTAATACCGCATTCCATGCCATTGCGAACTTCGCTGGCATCGTCTTTGAAGCGCTTCAGTGAACCGACTCTGCCTTTGTAAACCTGCACGCCATCGCGCACCAGGCGAACATCGGAATCGCGCTTGATGATGCCGTCAAGCACGTAGCAACCGGCAATGGTGCCTGCCTTGGGCACGCGGAACGTGTCGCGAACTTCGGCGCGGCCCTGGTAGGTTTCCTTGATCACCGGATCAAGCAGGCCCAGCATGGCTTTCTTGATCTGGTCCTGAAGCTCGTAAATGATCGAGTGCAGGCGGATATCGATCTTCTCCATGTCCGCCAACTCCTGGGCTTTGCGCTCCGGACGGACATTGAAGCCGATAATCACCGCATTTGAGGCCGAGGCCAGCAGCACGTCATTTTCATTGATGGCGCCCACACCGGTATGAAGAATCTTGATCTTCACCTTCTCATTGGAAAGCTTGGTCAAGGTATCGGCCAGAACTTCTGACGATCCCTGTACGTCGGCTTTCAGGATGATGGGCAGCTCTTTCATGCCGGCAGTCTTAATCTGCTCCGCCAGGCCTTCCAGGGAAAGTTTGGAGCTTTTGGCCAGCGTGGCTTCACGGGCGCGCTGTTCGCGATATTCGGCAATTTGCCGCGCTTTTTCGCGGTCGGCAACCATGAGCACATCGCCCGACTGCGGAAGGCCTTCCAGACCAAGCACCTCAACCGGAGTTGATGGCGGCGCTTCTTCCACGGCCTTGCTGCGGTCGTCAAACATGGCCCGCACTTTGCCAAACGTGTTTCCGATGATAAAGTTATCGCCCACGCGCAACGTGCCGTTCTGTACCAGCACGGTGGCCACAACGCCGCGCCCGCGATCCACTTTGGCTTCAACGACGGTGCCTGTTGCCGGACGCTCCGGATTGGCCTTAAGGTCTTGCAAGTCGGCCACCAGGCAGATCATTTCCATCAGCAAGTTCAGGTTGGTGCGCTTCTTGGCGGAAACATCCACAAACACCGTGGTGCCGCCCCAATCTTCCGGCATCAGGCCGCGATCGGCAAGTTGCTTCTTCACACGGTCCGGCAAGGCGTCGGGCTTGTCGATTTTGTTGACAGCTACGATGATCGGGACCTTCGCGGCTTTTGCGTGGTCCATGGCTTCCAGCGTTTGCGGCATCACGCCGTCATCGGCTGCCACCACGAGCACGACTATGTCCGTGACTTTGGCGCCGCGAGCGCGCATGCGCGTAAACGCTTCGTGACCCGGAGTATCCAGGAATACGATCTGCCGTCCAAACGCAGGCGAATCTTCCTTGGTGATCTTTACTTTGTAAGCGCCAATGTGCTGCGTGATTCCACCGGCTTCGCCGCCGGCAACATCGGTTTCGCGGATGGCGTCAAGTAGCGACGTTTTGCCGTGATCGACGTGGCCCATGATCGTGACCACCGGAGGACGAGTTACCGCGGCAAGCGCGGCTTTTTCTTCCGTCACGCCGGTAAGCGATGCCATTTCCTGCGCTGCCTGGTCTTCAAAGCTGATAGATTCAGACTCGGCGCCAAAATGACGCGCCAGATCTTTCGCCAGCTCGAAATCGAGGCTCTGGTTTACCGTGGCCATTACGCCCTTCATCAGCAAGCGGGCGATCAAGTCTTTGGCACGCACGCCCAGCTTTTCCGCCAGATCTTTTACGCTGATGCCTTCACCAATGGTGATGGAGCGCGTGATGGGAAGCGGCTCGTTCGACAACGCCAGACGCGGCGGTGGCGTAAAGCCCTTCATCGTGCCTTCTTTTTCCCTCGGGATGTAAGGCTGGCCTGGGCGGCGTGTTGGCCCGCCCGGACGTGCGGGTCTTCCCGCTGGCGGCGGTGGGCCGCCTGGGCCTACGCCTCCCATTCCTGGGCGTGGCGGATAGCCACCCGGACGCGGTGAGCTTGTGGGATGCGGACCACGACGCTGTTCGCCGGGTCTGCCTTGATACGGAGGACGCGATCCCGGAGGTCCGCCGGGGCCGCTTGGACCGCTTGGTCTGGGGCGCTGGAAAATGGGCTGACCGCGAACTACGCCTTGCGGACGCTGTCCTGGAG
>JBARNL010000665.1:0-5385 GCA_049802955.1 Candidatus Angelobacter sp. | reverse complement strand
CAAGCTGATTTCGCGCAAGGAAGGTGTGAAGTATCTGCATCCCGGTGAAGTCACTTTCGCCGTAGTCGCGGAGAACTCTACGCGCGAACCGCATCGTCTCACCGCCGCCAGCATTGGCCTGGCTATGCCGGCCGATCGCAGCACCTACGGTTATCTGAGCGAGCACCATTCTTTCGGCGAGGCCGATGACGTAGCCGGCGAATACGCTGAAGAACTGGCTGCAGAGATGCTTGCGACGACGCTCAATGTGGATTTCAACCCTGATACTTCCTGGGACGAGAAAAAGGAAATCTACCGGATCTCGAATAAGATTGTCCGCACCACCAACATTACCCAGAGCGGCGTTGGAGACAAACGCGGCCTCTGGACGACCGTGATTGCATCAGCCATTTTGATCTTCGAGTAGATTTTTCCCGCAGTATCGAGCGAGAGATATTAATGCTGAATGAATGGTTGGCAATTAATCGGAACAACGGGGGAGTGCAGAATGTTTAGATTGAATTACCGCTAATCCAGAGAAGCACAGAAAAACCGCCGATCTCATTTTTTTTCAGCAACTGAATCGTGCCCGCCACGATTGTTTCGCGCCGTGGAGAGAATCCCGTGTAATAGCCGCTTAGGGTCAACCCATCCGGACCCAGCCTTACCACAACTACGCCCAGTTGTTTTCTAACCAAATTCGTATTGTAGTAAGAAAGCTGCAAGTAATCATCGTTATAAAACATGCCGAATAAGGAGAGTTCATCATTTATTTCACTGCCGCCAGACAAAGTTGCATGAGCCTTGACGGTGGGCCCAACAGAATCGAAAGTCATTACTGTCCCAAAGTCCAATTTGGCCTTTCGCGAATCCTCAATATAGTAATCCGCCCCCTTACCCTCCCATCGCCCCAAGAGCGCACCTCGCCTCGGAGATAGATACTTGCTTCGACGCTCATTATAAGACCTAACGGCCAGAGGTATCGCTGCAGCACAAATCGTGGCCCCGGCTCCAATGAGCGCAGATGCAATGTCAGGCGGCATTAGTCTCTCCAGAGGATATGTGAGTTTAGTTTGCGATCCTCGGTTACGCAAGAACAAACTCGTTACTCGTCATGCCACATTAGTGTCCACTACTCTAAATAATAAAAAGCTTGTTTCTTCGTTGGGGCTAATCAAGATTTTCCGGATTTGAAGCTGGCCTTTTTGTATGTCTTCCCAAGCCGCTCAAATACCGCTGCGCACATGATTGGCAAGCCTACCGTGGCGTCGATGAACACTACACCAACGCGGCCGCCTTCAGCCGGCGGGACAAACTTGCCCCAGGAAATCGCCTCTGAGTAAGGCGATCCCGAAAGTCCTCCCCAATACACCGGCTCAGGACAGATGCGCACCCCATAGTGATAGCGCTTAAGCGGCACATCTTCTCCCGCGCGACGAACCCGGAGTTCGCAGTAAGGCCCAAATTGTTGCGCCCAGTTTCGAGGAACACCGCCGCCGATGGTCAAAATGCCCAGCTTTTTCTGCTGCAACAGCGTTTCGGCAAAGTAATTCAGGTCAAGAAACGGATCATAGCGCAGCTGCGGCTTGCCTTCTCTGGCGCGCATACGATTATTCAAGGCCACATCCAGCCCCATCTCTGAATCGGTAAATGCCGGAACAAAGACCGGCACATTCTTTTCATACGCCGATTTCAAAATTCCCCGCCCTTTAGCATGGTGCTTCAGGTGTTCGCCTATGGCCCGATTCAGCTTCCATGAACACATGATCTGCTGCGGGTCCCACTTGCCCAGCACTTCTTCCATTACCAGTTCAACATGGTCGAGGTTCTGCTCCGGCTCAAGCGTGTCATAGACGCGGTTGTAGCCCGCTTCATATAGCTCAACGTCATTCATTCTTGGGTCGTAGCGATAATGGTTGCAACCGGTTGCTTCAACCAGTCCATGCGCCATCAGCGCCCCTGTGGAGACCACGGCGTTTACCAGCCCTTTATCGATCAGGTCGCAGACGATCAGCCCCTGCTTAGCCACTGTCATAGCGCCAGCCAGCGTCATAACCACAAAGCAGTCCTTATCGCGGGCCATCGCTTCCAGCACATCCACCGCTTCTCCAAGCTGGCGGCCGGTAAACGCAGTATCTGCCATGCCGCGCACCAGGTCGCTGATACTCTTCGCCTTGGCGAGGTCCAGCGGAAATACCGGAGAGAGCTTGTCCTGCACCGGATCGTGCAGCTTGCGGTCAATGCCTGTGCCTTCCTGCTTCTTGCTCAATGCTTCACCTCTTGGGGATTCGTGTGGTCGGGCAAACTTTAAAAAGTAAACGCTGTAGAGCGCGGAGTCAAACGGGGACCTTTGATATTCTTTAAGTGTCTTGCAATTGCCAGAACTCCTGAGAGAATGATGCCCAACCCAGACGTCTTTACCGTTGGTCTGATCCAGATGCACTGCTCTGCCGATCCCGACGACAACGTTCGGCGCGCGGTGGAAAAAGTTCGCTCCGCTGCCAAACAGGGTGCGCAGATGGTCTGCTTGCCGGAGCTTTTCCGCACACAGTATTTCTGCCAGCGTGAAGACGCTGCACTTTTTGATTTGGCTGAGCCTATTCCCGGGCCCACGACGGAAGCGCTCTCGGCTGTCGCCCGCGAAACGAAAACCAGCGTGGTGGTTTCTTTGTTTGAGCGCCGTGCGCGTGGCCTTTATCACAACACGGCGGTCGTTCTTGATGCCGATGGCAGCACCAAAGGACTCTATCGCAAGATGCACATCCCGGACGATCCGCTTTATTATGAAAAATTTTACTTCACTCCGGGCGATCTCGGCTTCAAGGCATTTGACACTGAATATGGACGCATGGGAGCTCTCGTCTGTTGGGACCAGTGGTATCCCGAAGGCGCGCGACTTACGGCTTTGCAGGGCGCCAATATTCTTTTTTACCCAACAGCAATCGGCTGGCACCCTGACGAAAAAGCCGAGTTCGGTGCCGTACAGCACGACGCATGGCGGACTATCCAGCGGGCACATGCCATCGCCAACGGGGTTTTTGTTGGCGTGGTCAACCGGGTGGGCCATGAGTTTGGAGACATTCTCGGCAATCGCGCTCAGGGTAAAGGCCTGGAATTCTGGGGCGGATCTTTTCTCTGCGATCCCTTTGGACGTGTCATCGTGGAAGCCTCGCACGACAGGGAAGAGGTCTTGATCGGCCAATGCGACCTGAAACATCTTGAAGACGTCCGCCGCAACTGGCCGTTCCTACGCGACCGCCGGATTGACAGCTACGGCGGCATCACGCACAGGTTCCTAGACTGATGTCGCGCGCGAAAACGCCGGCAGGTCCGCAACCCACGCCCCGCGCTCTAGGTTTCCGCATGCCCGCCGAGTGGGAGCCACACCAATCCACGTGGCTGGCGTGGCCGCACAACCGTTCTGACTGGCCGGGAAAATTTGATGCCATCCCGTGGGTTTTTGCCGATATCATCCGCCACCTTGCGCGTTACGAAGAAGTAAACTTGATCGTGGCTTCAGCACGTGACAAACAGAACGTGCGAGAGGTCCTGAAGCGCAGTCATGTCGATACCAAGCGCGTGAAGTTTCACCTCTGGCCCACCAATCGGATATGGACACGCGACTCCGGCCCTATCTTTATCCGAAACCAGCAAACCATTGCGCTCACCAACTGGCGCTTCAACGCCTGGGCCAAGTATCCCGACTGGAAACATGACAATCAGCTTCCTGAGCGCATCGGCAAAAAACTTAAGCTGCAGCAATTCACGCCCGTTATTGATCGTAACGGCAAACCCCAACGCGTGGTGTTGGAAGGCGGCAGCATTGACGTGAACGGTCAAGGGTTAATGGTGAGTACAGAAGAGTGCCTTCTCAGCAAAGTACAGCAACGAAACAGAGGACTATCACAGCGCGATCTGGAGCAGGTCTTTGCGGACTATCTTGGTGTTGAAAAAGTAATCTGGCTGGCGTGCGGCATCAAGGGAGATGATACCCACGGCCATGTGGATGATATCTCGCGCTTTGTCTCCGCCGATACCGTGTTGACGGTCATCGAGCCAAAGAAGAGCGATGCCAATTACGAACCGCTGCAGGAAAACCTCCGCCGCCTGCGCGCCGCCACCGATCTCCAGGGACGCAGGCTCAAGATCATGGAACTGCCGCTTCCCCGGGCTGTCATCTTCCGCGGACAGCGGCTGCCCGCCAGCTACGCAAACTTCTACATCGCGAATGGGGTGGTTCTTGTGCCGACCTTCAACGATCCGAATGATCGTATCGCGTTGAACATTCTGGCTGATCTCTTTCCAGATCGCGAAATTGTTGGCATTCACTGTGGAGACTTTATCTGGGGCCTGGGTGCGATCCATTGCATGACGCAACAGCAGCCACAGTAATCGGTTCACGATGGCATCGATTAAATTCGACATTAACCGTCATTACCGACCACCTGCACAATGTGCTAGAAGACATTTCGAAAGAAAGTCATGGCCAGGACTATCGTGGCCGCACGAGACCGCAAGCGGCGACTGATGATTGTCGGCATCGCGCTTGTATTGTTCTGCATATTCCTTCTGGTCTTCGACGTAATCGTGGCCCTGGTGCCGACGATCCTGATCGGCGGCCTGATGTTATGGTCGGCACGCTTTTCGCCAGAGTTCCCCAGGTTGTTTCACCGCTGGCTGGCGTCCAAGCCGCTTTCTTTCTGGAGCATGTCCTGATTTCTGGTTGAACTCACAATTCTCACTGTGGTCGGCACGTTCTTTCGTGGGCCGGGATGGATTGGGTATTGCCGTGGCAAAGCTAATATGAGGATGGAGGGCCTAAGTGGACGATAACAATAAACCCGCTCCTTTGCGCAGCCGCTCCACACTGCGAGAGCTGGCTTGTTTCGGCGGCGTAAGTCTGGTGCTGTTGATCTCGCTGGCCATTGCGCCAGCCAAGAATTATTTTAGCGACTGGCGCCATTATCAGAAGTCATATTTAAAGATCGCGGCGGAGCGGCAGAGCGGAACTCTTGTTCGGAGCTTTCATGGCGGCATTCGCCAAACATGGATTGCCAAGCTTGGCGTTGTGGATCGTTGCGAAAGCTGTCATGTCAACATGAATGGTGCGTTGGTCGGAGCGTCGCAGCAGCCTTTTCGAAAACATCCACCGGTCCCGCATGAGATTGATCAGTTTGGTTGCGTAACCTGCCATCGTGGACAGGGGCCGGCAACCTCAGTGGAAGAAGCGCATTACACAACTGAAGCATGGCAACAGCCGTTGCTGCCGGCGAAGTACCTGGAATCGGGATGCGGCCAGTGCCATCTTGGCACTTGAAGGCGCGCCAAAACTCAGTGAAGGACGCACTCTGCTTTCAAACATGGGATGCGTGCATTGCCACAACCTCATGCAGCCGGATGGGAATC
>JBARNL010000664.1:0-3133 GCA_049802955.1 Candidatus Angelobacter sp. | reverse complement strand
GGTTTTGCCGGCGCCAAGGGCTTTCCCGGAGGCTTTGGTCGCGGCATGTTGACGGCGTTTGGCGAAAAAGAGATTAAAGCGTTTGTCCAGGCAAGCCTGGACGAAACACTGAAACTGGAGCGCGCTCTAACCATGCTGCGCACGCCAAAAATCGTGATTGTGACTCACTATGCTCCGATCTGCGAAACCGTGGAGGGGGAACGGCTTGAGATTTTCCCATTTCTGGGCAGTTCGCGGCTGTCTGAGGTGATCGACCGCCATCAAGCTGTGGTGGCCTTCCATGGTCATGCGCACCACGGCAAACCCGACGGCAAAACCATTGGCGGCGTGCCCGTGCACAATGTGGCGCTGTCACTGCTGATGGCGCAGAACCCGCCATGCCCGTATCGGGTGGTTGATGTCTGATTTTGCCGCAGATTTGCGCCGATAACCGCAGATTAGGAAATTAGCCGCGAATTCACGCGAATGAACACGAATTTCATAATTCGATTTGAGTCAATTCTTATGACCTCTACCACCATTTAGGACTCTACCTAATTTTTGATTCGCGCATTTCGTGTTGATTCGCGGCTTAACTTAGGCTTTTGTAATGCATCTGCGGCGAATTCCTCTCTGCTACTATTATTCCGAGTGAAATCCACTGGATCCAACGTAGTGCGCATTGAGGCGGAAGCGTTGCGCGAATTGGCCGAACGCATCGACGGGCCAATGGCGCAGGATTTTGTACGCGCCGTGGAATGCCTGGACTCCTGCGGCGGCCGCGTGGTGGTAACCGGCATGGGAAAGAGTGGGATCATTGCGCGGAAGATCGCCGCAACACTCAGTTCTACCGGCACGCCGGCGCTGTACTTGCATCCTGCTGAGGCCGTCCACGGGGACCTGGGAATGTTGGTGCGCGGCGATGTAGTGCTGGCGCTTTCTTCAAGCGGCGAGACGGAAGAGATCCTGCAATTGCTGGTCACGATCCGCAGGATCGGCAGCAAGCTGATCACGATCACGGGCGACAAGCTCTATCCCGCAAATTCACATAAGCCTTCCACACTTGCCCAGGCAGCCGACGTAGCGCTGGATTGCTCTATCGACCAGGAAGCATGCTCGCTGGGACTCGCGCCCACGGCGTCGACTACGGCGATGCTGGCGCTGGGCGATGCATTGGCGGTTGCGCTCTCAGAGAAGCGCGGCTTCAAAGAGGAAGACTTTGCGCATCTGCATCCCGGCGGAAAATTGGGAAAGAAGCTGGCGCGCGTTTCACAGCTCATGCACAGCGGCGATGCGGTGCCTCGCGTGGCGCGAAGTACAAAGATGGTGGACGTAATTTATGAAATGTCACGCAAAGGGCTGGGTATCACAACCGTGGTGGAAAACGGCAAATTGCTGGGCGTGATCAGCGATGGCGATTTGAGGCGGCTACTGGAGAAACGCAAGGACGTTCTCAGCATGACAGCGGGCGATTGCGTGACGGCGAATCCCAAGACGATTCGCCCGGAAGAATTTGCCATGACCGCGCTGAATATTATGGAGCAGAAAAAAATTACGTCGCTGGTGGTGACCCAGGCCGACGGAACAGTGGAAGGAATTATTCATCTGCATGATTTGTGGGGAACGCAGATGGTGTAGAAGCAGCCATTAGCCGCTAGCTCTTAGCCTTGTTTGGAGGGGGAACAGCAGCAATGGCTAAAGGCGATCTTCTAACAAGTTTTTATGTGCTCTGGCTAAAGGCCAAGGGCTAAGTGCTAAAGCTTATGTCCATTGATCGCGCAAAGAAAATCAAAGTTGTCCTGTTCGATGTGGATGGCGTTCTTACGGACGGCTCCATATGGCTCTTCCCTGCACCGGCATCGGAACCGCGGAGCACGGACGCGCACGCGAAACAGCATGCGGACAAGCCGGGTTTCGCCATTATCAGCCAGAACATGATTGAGGCCAAGGGCTTCAATGCGCATGACGGCACAGCAATCTCCCTGGCACGGCTGGGTGGATTGAAAGCCGGAATGGTGACCAAGCGCATTTCAGAGACAGTGGCTCTGCGCGCGCGTGACCTAAAGATCGACTATCTGTATCAGGGCGCGCAGAACAAATCAGACATTCTGGATAAAATCCTGGCTGAGAGCGGCTTTCACGAAGAACAGATTGCGTACGTCGGAGATGACGTAATCGATCTGCCAATCATGCGGCGCTGCGGACTGGCCATTGCTGTGGCAAATGCGCGTCCACAGGTAAAGGCGATGGCCCATCATGAAACCTCGTCCGTTGGCGGCCATGGCGCGGCGCGGGATGCAGTGGAATACATCCTTGAGGCGCAAGGTACGCTGGAGAAGGTGATTGATGCGTACATTCATGCGCGGACGTCGATCAAGTGATAGTGCCGCAGCTAAGGGCGGGAATCATGGATGCGCTACGCCCGGCGGGTAGGCTCCTTTTGAAGTATCCCAATACACTGCATGGCCAAGAGCGCGTAGGCGCGTCAGTTCGTCTTGATTGAGGGGTGTGAGAGGTTCACCAGGCTTCGCGCTAATCGAGCGCATGTAGCTCTCAAATCCATGGCGTGAAAAAACGGCCAGCAAATGAATGGCACTGCTGCTGTTGTTGGTGGCGGATATCCAGGTATTGCGAGGGATGAAGACGATGGAGTTGGAACCAGCGTTGCCACGCTTATCACCAACAATAACGGAAGCTCCTGCCTCCTGAAAGAGAAGTATCTCTTCAGCATTTTCATGCTTGTGAAATGGGATTGTCTGTTTTGGAGCCAGTGCTTCAGCGAAGATAAAAAAATCCTCTGATTTCCCAAATTGGCTATCAACATTGATCAGGAACGGCACCCCTTTCAGGGGACCAGCCCGAAGAATGAGCTGATCGCCTTCTCCCTGCTGTAGGATCAGCGGGGTTGGTGCTCCTGCCGTCTGGTCACTAGCTTGGACAGACATTTGGCCTGCTTTGCGTTCCCGCGCATACGCGAATAAGACGGCCATGATGGATATAACAGTGAATAGGAGCATGAGAGTGGTCTTCTTCATCCGTTTGCCTCTTGGAAAAGTAGCGTCTGAGTTTACTCGCTGGAATGGAACGCTGCAAACGTCTGCTCGATTAACGACTTGGACGTGAGCTTCCGATGCCGGAAGGGCCTTCCTTAGCC
>JBARNL010000663.1:0-2077 GCA_049802955.1 Candidatus Angelobacter sp. | reverse complement strand
TAATATTTTTTTCGATAATCGAATCCGTGGCGATTGTTTCCGACATGATCGCGCAAAGCTCTGCGATGCTCCAGACGTGATTTGTAATGCCCGCTTCCATTGCTGGAGTCACGCGCAATGTCTGGTGAACGCGAGCGAAGTTGTAATACATGAACCATAGCGCCACGGCTGCGGCATGGTTTTCGATCTTCTTGGAAAAGGCATTGGTCAGGCGCGTGAAACGGCGAATGCTCATCCGCATGCTTAAATTCTGGCGTTCTACGTAGCTGGTGGAAACATGCTTTGGGTCGGGGTTCCCGCTCACCACTTTCATGTCGCAGCCAATGCACGTAGCTGGCGAATATCGAGTGTGATTCTCTGCGGGAGCACCATAAATTTTCTGCAATTGCGCGTAGTCCACGTCCATACCAAAAGCGCCTTCGACCGCCTGTAAGTAAGCTTTGTGGCCATCTGTGGTGATCTGTACGCGCCCGCTGATGCGGCTGGCGCAATCTTCCATGAAGTCGTGAGCCCAGCCCGCATCGCGCCCGCCAACTAGATAACTGACGCACAACTTTGTGTCGGCATCAATCGCTGTCCACGTCCAAGTATCGCCCCAGCCCTCAGCCTTCTTTTCCGGGCTGGTGTTTTTGGCCTTGGCTCCAACAAAATTCCAAATTTCGTCGCATTGTAGGCGGCGAACCTTTAGATTACGGACGTGCTGGTCATGGTAAGCCACACAGGCGTCGGCTAAGTCCACGAGTAGCCCCGTGATCGTATTCCGGGCGATTCCCGTCATTCGAGCGGTGGAGCGGATGCTGTTCCCCTCTACCAGTGCTGCTACTACCCGAGTTTGCTGTTCTTTGCTTAGCCTGTTCATAAATTGAACTATATGCTTGAGCGCGCAAGATGTCAAGTCAAAAGGTAACCATGTGGTGACAAACTGGACAAAAATTTGTGGGCTTGGGGTATACTAGGTACGTAGAGACAAGATGAGCCTATGAAGGCTCCCCACGCTGGAAAGCGTAAGGAGCCCTCTGGGCTGCGAACTTGGATGTGCAACCACCCTTGTTCACGAGTACCAACATAAAGACCATGTTGGGCCTCCTTCCGGTCAGAGATTTACCGCCATAAGGCAGCAGGCCGGAAACTTGTTTTGGTAATACCCAAGCGGGCCATTTAAAAATTGGCCCGTTTCTATTTGCTCGGCTCCCCCTCCCGTATGGCCTTGTAAATGTGCCCCATTCTGCCGCTACCTCTTCGGACGATACGAATAAACTTTCCTTTTCTGAGGCCGCGTAGCGCTTGATTCACGGCAACGTGTGGGTCGCTCGCCGTGAACTGGTAATGCGCCGCCTTCATTTTGGTAACGATGTAATCGTTATCAAACTTATCCTCGCACCCACGAGCAACGTCTAACACCGCACGCTTTAGGCTGCCCTCGGCCGGTAATACGCTCTCTTCCGGCTCGGGTTCCTGCTCTGGCTCTTCTTGCGAGAACTCGATAGAGCGCTTAGAACCGTTACCGTTGCCGTTCTGAGTCGCACTATCCCGCAAGAAACCCATAATCTCTGGGTCGGCCATCAATTCCCGCGTATCGTCATCTGCAAGCAATTCACGCAGCTTTTGCAGCTTGCGGATGCGTGTGTCAATGGCCTTCAGGTCAACCGCCATAGTAGTTTACTCCTTTCCGAGTTGCTATCTAACGCAACTAGGAAAAGTATAACACACAGCAAGGCGTAATTTGGCAATGCGCCATGATGGCGCTACATGCGCCGCCACAGAAAGTGCAGGGAGAAATTTACAGGGGGGCGATGGTAGGCTTTGCCAGGAAAGTCTTACTGTAAGACTTTCCTTGCTTTGGACAAACATAACCCGCTGGGGATATCTCTTATTTTGAGGAAGGCTTATTCCAGCGGGCTTGAGCTGCTTTCTTGGCTATGGAACGGCGCTGGGCTGGGCTGAGTGCTTTAGCTCGCGCCTGACCGCCCTTTTTGCCGCCCTTGCGGCCTAGCGCTACAGCGTTTGGATCGCGGGTATCTTCCGGTGATTCCAGCGGGGTGCCATCCATATGCTCACCGATGGCCTGTTCCACAAC
>JBARNL010000662.1:0-1937 GCA_049802955.1 Candidatus Angelobacter sp. | reverse complement strand
GGCCGAGCCGTAGGGGCCGGGGAAGGAGAGCGGAAGCGTAGGAAAATTCGGATTCACCCGCAACAACGCGAACAAAGCGCTGTTGAAAAAATTCACGTATATGTTCAGTGCTCCGGGCGAGTGATCTACCTGGCCAGTACGAACATTCAACCTGCCGCTGGAAACAAAGCCTGGCACGTCGCCCACGAGTTGTTGTCTTCCCGGCATCACAAAAAACGCCGGGGCTGCCAAATACGCGTCTGTTCCGATGAGCCCGCGTTCAAATGAGACCTGAAAAGTTGTCCAATCGTTTACCGGCGGAGTGAACTTGATGCGGATATTGCCCGAGAGATGGCTATCCATCATTGCCAACCCTCGGAAGTAAAGCGCGCCGCAGCTCGCCCATTGAATGGTTTCCGGAGTCCGGCAATTCTGGGCGGACAACGCATCACCAAAGTAGCTGCCATCCGGATCAATGGCGAGGACCTGTTCGAGTCCCGGCGGCAGGCGCAGAGCGTGTGGTTCAGTATCGATGACCTGGCTTACTGCTTGCTGCGGCGGCGGCAAAGGAGGTCTTGATGCGGGAGGAGGCGGAAGCGGCAATGGCTGTGGCGAAGTCAAGTCCTTGCGCGTCCAATTGGGCCCGGCAGCTTTCTGATAGGCCGCGACGGGATCCAAAGCCATAACGGCCGAAAGATTGATAGCGGGAAATGAAGCCCCAAATTTCCGGTTGAGCAGATCCAGAATTTCGTTTGCAATTGCGGCTTGGCCTGTCGCCCCGGGATAGTAGCCATTCAAGGAATAGAACCCGCCTAGGTAGTCGCCGGCGATGGTCCGGTTGCCGACAGAGAATCCGTGATCGTGGATTCGCCTGAAGAAAGCGTTAAGGTCATAAACCACCGCTCCTGCTGCGGCGCCCAGATCTGCAATCTGTTGGTTGAGCTGCCGGATACCTGACCGCAAATGCGTGGCGACATCGGCTGCGAGCGTGGCCCTCGATGAGAGCGTCGCGATTCCGTCGCCAGTAGACGGTCCAATGGATGCTGCATAAAGCTGGTAAGAGATTTCATTTAAACCGTTCGCGGTGATTAGCGTGTTCGCCGGAAGATGCCAAAGTTCACGTAACAATTGTGGCTCCAGCTTCACAATCGGACTCGCGGTCTGAATGGTCGAAAAGTATGCAGTATCCAGCGGATCGGGAATGGTCAGGAGCACAACTTCAGCTCTGGCCATGCGAAGCTCTTGCAGAAGCTTCAAGTAGTCGCCGGCTAATGAGGACATATCTGGAAATCGTGCTGGATCACCATTTACTGCTGCCTCCAAAGCTTCGGTAAAACCCAACTCAATCAACACAAGAGTGGGATTGAGCTGAAGCGCAGCTTCTAATTGTGTTGGCCACGGTCTTGGTGCGCCGTATGCAATGCTGTTAAGGCCTAGAATCAGGTTCGCCAAAGTTTGTTTGCCGTTGGCGCGATCGACTAGGGGCTCAAGCGGCCTCATGCGAATGGCGTCTGCAACAGTGAAACCGGGAATAGAGAGGTTGGCAGGTGGGGAAGACGGAATCTGGTCCAAAACCGTAGATTGCAACGGCGAAGGCGTCACCACTGACCATGTTGCAAAGCCCGGCATGTCGCCAACTCCTGGAGGCTGAATCAGGGGTTGAACGAAGGGCGTGCGCATTTGCCGCGCGATCTGCGCCGGAAAGCTGTAACGCTGCGCATCGTCATAGAGTGAAAAGTCACCCATCCCAGCGGCCAGGCCTTCTCCCAGCACGGCGAAAGAAGACGTATCAAGCCGCCCATGCTCGACAGGAGAATCTGTAGCTGAAGGCTGACGCATGACATCGCCAACTCCGGCGTAGCCTCGACCGGGTGACCCGGCAGCATGCGACGAGTTGGCCGCACTGGCCGAAGCGGACTGCGTTGCTGTGCCATGCCCACGTGCGCCGCGTCCGCTAA
>JBARNL010000661.1:0-1691 GCA_049802955.1 Candidatus Angelobacter sp. | reverse complement strand
AAGGGAATCTTTCCATCGCGTGCAACGCTAAATCTGCCTAGTACCGAAGTAAGTACCTTTCTTCTCAATTAATTTTCTTCTCAATTAAAAAGATGCAGCGGCTCTCAGCGGAGTGGCTGTATGCCGGTTGTTTTTGTCGGCCGTTGAGGAACCAAGAGTCCTAGACAGTATTAACCCTAAGTTCCTGCTGTTGTTTTTGCCTTAAAGTCACATTAATGTTGCTAATTTTTGTGCGCCGCCGGCCGAACTTGGCCGGCAACAAAGTTGTTTGGAATATCGAGGCGCTGGTGTTTGCGCCCCGATAAACACTGTTTTGCAAGAAGCTTGCGACCTTGTCGGCCAAATTGCGCCGCCCAATCGAAACTGCTAGTTGATCTCTCCGCGCTTGCGGATAAACGCCGGCACATCCAGGTCGTCCTGCTCGACGGCTGTCCGGATGGACTCCGTCATGGTGGCCAGATTTGGGCTTTCGCGCGTCGGGGCCATCACACGCGTTGGAGCAACTGATTGGGCCGTAGCCGCGTGGGCCGCGATCTGGGAACCATAAGGAACGTGAGGTATATGGGTAGCGTTCACCACTCGGGGGACCGTGGCCGACTGCTGCACTTGATAAGCGGAAGCTGTACGGGCCGTCGAGATGGCCGCTTGCGCCGCGTTCACGGTGCGGTCCTTACGCGCCGGAACGTCATTCTTGAAGCCGGTGGCGATAACGGTGATCTTCAGATCGTCCTTCATTTTCTCGTCTTGCACCGCGCCAAAAATAATGTTGGCATCCTCATGCGCGGCAGACTGGATAATGGTGGAAGCCTCATTCACCTCCGCCAGCTTCAATGACGACGAGCCGGTGATGTTGATCAGGATTCCCCGCGCGCCGTCGATAGCTCCGGCTTCGAGCAGCGGAGACGAAATCGCTGCCTGCGCCGCATCAGTCGCGCGACGCTCGCCTTTGGCAATGGCCGTTCCCATCACGGCATAGCCCATGCCGGCCATAATGGTTTTTACGTCGGCAAAATCGCGATTGATGATGCCGGGAATCGTAATGATGTCAGAAATTCCCTGCACCGCCTGGCGAAGAATATCGTCAGCGATGCGGAACGACTCAAAGAAGCCTGCGTTCTGCGCCACTGCCAGCAGCTTTTCGTTGGGGATCACAATCGTTGTATCGATCGAGTCAATCAGCTCGGCCAGGCCGCGTTCCGCCTGCGCCATGCGGCGACGCCCTTCAAACGCAAACGGCTTGGTCACCACTGCCACGGTCAAAGCGCCCATCTCGCTGGCCAGCGAGGCAATAATCGGCGCAGCGCCTGTGCCTGTTCCGCCGCCCAGGCCTGTTGTCACAAACACCATGTCCGCGCCTTCCAGGGCTTCAATAATTTTGTCGGCATCTTCCAGCGCGCCGCGGCGTCCCATTTCAGGGTTTGCGCCTGCGCCCAAGCCGTTAGTTAGCTTTGTGCCCAGTTGTATCTTTACCGGCGCGCGCGACATCTGCAGCGCCTGTAAATCTGTATTGGCTACGACAAACTCCACGCCTTCAACTCCGGCGCAGATCATCCGGTTTACCGCGTTGCCGCCTCCGCCACCCACGCCGATCACCTTGATCTTCGCGTTTGTCCGGGGATCTTCATTGAATTGGATTCTTACTTCTCCGTCCGCTCTTCTTTGCTCATCGCTCATACATCACACTCCTGGTC
>JBARNL010000660.1:0-2843 GCA_049802955.1 Candidatus Angelobacter sp. | reverse complement strand
CTCACGCTCTATTCATTGGATCCACAAATCTACACCGACCAAAAATCTTTTGAGGACGCTTTATCCAACCCGCAAGGTGCAGCGGCCGTTTCTGGCCGGATCAGCGCCGGCAGCGTACCAGCCCCTGTAATGGCACTGGACCGCGAAGTTGATTTTGGCGGCCCTATTCAAGTCACGGATTGGGCGAACGGCTCATCGCGAACTAGGATACTGGGAGGGACCACCCGGCTTTCCACCGTATATTCCTATCTCACTGCGTCCATGGGGATCGGGAGCACTTCAATTATTATTGTCCTGATTGGCCTGGCAATCGCATTTGCCATTGTGGTGCTGGTTGCGTTGCTGATTGGTATTGGCCTGACCAGAAAGATCACCTATTCGGTGGCGAATCTCTACCGCGCCACGCAGTTCATCAACCGCGGAGACTTCAGCCATCGCATTGACGTGCGTGCAAAGGACCAATTGGCCGCGCTCCAGGTTTCCTTCAATTCCATGACGGACAACCTGCAAAAACTGATCGCTGAACAAAAAGAAAAAGAGCGTCTGCAAAGCGAGCTGGAGATCGCGCATGAAGTTCAGGCGCAGCTTTTTCCCCAATCTAGTGTTGGGACCAGCACGCTTGAACTGTATGGAATCTGCCGCCCTGCGCGCATTGTGAGCGGAGACTATTACGATTTTCTATCCTATGGCCCGGAGCAAGTGATGGTCGCAGTGGGCGATATCAGCGGCAAAGGTATCTCAGCCGCGCTGCTGATGGCCACAATCCACTCCGCCGTGAGGGCGTATGAGCAGGAGCAGCTTGTTTCAGTGGGCATGGCCGCGGCTTATGGCGCCCACAGCAGGGTTGCAGCGCTAGAGGCGCGAGTCGCGCCGCCTTCTCCAGCACAGATGCTCTGGCTTTTAAACCGGCATCTATTCCAAAGCACGCAACCAGAGAAATACGCCACGCTTTTTCTCGGTTTTTATGACGACGAAAAACATCGGCTGACGTATGCGAATGCCGGTCATCTTCCGCCGATCGTGCTTTCCGTTGACGGCGGCGTCCGGCGGCTGCAAACCGGCGGTACCGTTGTTGGATTATTTCCCGACTGCGACTACGCGGAAGAGACCGTGGAACTGTATCCGGGCGATATTTTTATCGCTTTTAGTGACGGTATTACCGAACCGGAAAATGAGTTTGGAGAATTTGGCGAAGACCGCCTGATTGAAACCGTCGCCGCGCATCGTCCCCAGCCGCTGGAAAGAATTACTGAACACGTTATTTCCGCAGTCCAGGATTGGATTGGCTCAACCGAGCAGCCGGACGATATAACAGTGGTTCTGGCCCGCAGGATTTGAAAACCTAGCGTCCGTTTCCATACGCCCGCTCTGTTGGCAATCTTGGTGACTCTCAGTTTGTTTCGCTTACGTCCAGGAACAACTGCCTTTATCTTGTACATCTGACTTTTGCTCTAACTGGAAAAAACCAACCCATGAAACCAACCAGCAATATCCATCCCCTTCCCGTTACCGATTCCTGGCAGCGCCAACCGCAGGTAAAAAACGCGCTCATGCATCGTATAAAGAATATTACCGGCGAGATCCATTCCATCCAGACAGAAATGCATGTCGAACTAAATGAGCCAGCAAGCGGAAGCAGGCTGGCAAGATTTTTTGAAGATGAAAATTCCGTTCAGCTTCTCAATGATTTCAAAGCGGAGCTGGATCAACTCCGCAGGATATTGTGGTTCTATATCGAACATGCTTCCACTCAGCCTTCGGGGGCAATGGATAGCGAGCAGCAGGACAGACGCCTGCAACGCGTGAACGAGCTTATACGCGCTTTGGCACCGCCCGTGAAATCCGCGGTGATAACTGGAGAAACGATCCAGCCATCAGTTTCATTCTTCGAGCGGCTCGATGTAGTTATCGATAACTACATGCAGGGAAAAAAACCTGTCGGCCAGGTCAAAGCCAAAGCCGCCAAAGCCGGCTATTAATGTGAGCTCGCCAGCCTGTGATCCAGGTTGGCGATCCGCCATCCCGTTTCAAATACAAGCCGCGCTACTTTTGTCATCTTGATAAAGTCGATTTTATCTATCGTGTCGGTTGGTTGATGGTAATCCACAGACGTTCCGTCGAAGTAGAAGATGATGGGAATGCCGTGCTTGGCATAATTCCAGTGGTCTGACCGGAAATAAATCCGCTCCGGATTATTAGGGTTGTTGTAGTAATAATCCAGCTTCATCTTCTGGAATTGCGAGTTGGTTTCTTCGCTGAGCTGATGCAGCTCCTGGCTGATACGGTTTGATCCCACCAGATACACCGTATTCGCGTCGGTAAGATGCTCGTCTTGCATCGCATTGTCGCCGGGTTGCTTCGAGCGCCCAATCATATCGATGTTGAGATCGGCCACCATTTGCTTTAATGGCACTACCGGCGCGTAATCCGTGTTGTATTCCGACCCCAGCAGTCCCAGCTCTTCACCGGCATGGAACATCACCAGCACAGAGCGTTTGGGCCGCTCCAGTGACATGGCATGCGCAATCGTCAGCACGGAGGTGGTTCCCGATCCGTCATCGTCCGCGCCGGGGTAAATCTCTCCTCCTGGCCCTGTCTTCAGATGATCGTAATGCGCGCTGAACACGACATATTCATTCTTGAGTACAGGATCTGTGCCTTCAAGAATTCCGGCGACATTTTGCGTTGTGGCACGGGTAAGTTGCTGCGCCACCGTCATCTTGGCGGTGAGATTTTTAGGCTGCACGTTTTGTTTATGATTCGTGTTATAAGCGCTTTTCAGGTCCATCCCGAAAGCGGCCAGTAGTTCTTCCGCCAGAGCAGGGCCCAGCGTCACCTCGGGC
>JBARNL010000659.1:0-2164 GCA_049802955.1 Candidatus Angelobacter sp. | reverse complement strand
CCGATCACCAGATCACCAGATCACCAGATCACCAGATCACGTGCGATCACCCGATCTTTTTGTCTACCCCTGGGTCATCCCAGATTGGCGTAGGTTTGAGCGAGGTCATCCCAACTCATCACGCTTGCTTTTGTCTTCCGGTTGCTGCTGCGCCATTGCCACAATGGCTATCAGCATAATCAATGAGACTCCAACTGCTAACTGTTTCCGCTGCATGTTTTGATTTCCTGTCCGTTCAAAGCAAGTTATGATCGGCCCCGGCAGGATTGGCTTTAAAGCGCATGCCGGATGCTTGAGTTCCGGCTAAGCCCAGTCTTTTCCGGCGGGGGTCACCAAAGTGCTATCACCACGTTGACCGCGCGCGTCCTTTTCATAATACCCGGCGTCACATAAAGTTATATCGAATTAATCGTTATACCGAACTGATCGTTTTACCGCACAACCAGAAAAGAATTGAAGTGAGGCATGCCATGAAACCATGTTTGGCGTTTTCCCTGTTCCTCTGCCTGGCTGCATTCAGCGTCGCTGGATTGGCCCAGTCCTCCGCTCCTGCGACCACGCCGGTGCATCGCACCACAAACGCCGTGAACTATCGGTTGCGCGGTGATGCCATCAAGGTCGATTTTCACGGCACCGAACTCATGCAGAATGCCTCCGGTGAAGCCAAAGTGACAGGCAAAAAAAGCAGCGTCGAAATTGACGCCAAATTTGATGGCCTGGAAGATCCCACAAAATTCGGACTGGAATACCTCTCGCTGGTGCTATGGGCCATTTCACCTGAAGGGCGCGCGGTGAACCTGGGCGAGCTGGTGATTGACCACAATGGCAGCCGGGTCAAAGCCATCACGGATATGCAGACGTTTGGCATGATCGTGACCGCCGAGCCTTATTTCGCCGTGAACCAGCCTGGCAACATGGTGGTAATGGAAAACATTATGAGCGCAACCACTGTTGGCCGGCAGGAGAACATTGACGCTAAGTATGAGCTGCTGGGGCGCGGCACCTATTCAGCCACCAATACCAAGATTTCCGATGCTATTTTTGGCATCGACCGCAAGACGCCGCGCGTTTTGTTTGAAGCGCGCAACGCGGTAAGAATCGCCAATCTGACGGCTGCCGATAAATACGCGCCATCTATTCTGGCCAGCGCCACACAACAACTCCGCAAGGCCGAAGAAGCTTACGTCCAGAAACGCGATAAGAGCACCATTGAAACGCTGGCGCGTGAAACCGTGAGCACCGCCGAGGAAGCTCGCGTTATGGCGGTGAAGCAGCGCGGGGAAGAAGAAGCACAGGCCAAAGCTGCGGCCGATAAAAAAGCCGCTGAGGAACGCGAAGCCAAAGCCCGTCAGGATGCGCTTGATGAGTCACAACGCCGCAAAGCTGCCGAAGATGCCCGCACACAGGCGGAGCAGGCCCGCGCACAGGCCCTGGCTGCCCAGGCCGATGCCGAGCGCATGAAAGGCGAGGCCGAAAAGGCTCGCCAGGAAGCTGAAGCCGCCCGCCAGCAGGCAGACACCGCGCGCCAGCAGGCAGACGCCGCACGCGCCGCCGCTGAACAACAGAAGCAGGCACTGGCCGTGGAAGCGGAAAAAGCACGCAAAGCCGCGGAAGAATCTGACCGCCTGCGCCAGCAAGCGGAACAGGAAAAGGCCGACCTGCGCGCGCAACTTTTGCAGCAGTTGAACACGATCCTGGCGACTCGCGATACCGCGCGGGGCTTGATCGCCAACATGTCAGACGTTTTATTTAAGACCGGGAGTTTTGAATTGCTTTCCGGTGCGCGTGAGCGGCTGGCTAAGATCAGCGGTATCGTCATCGCGCATCCCGGGCTGCATCTTGAGGTGGAAGGGCACACGGACGCGGTGGGCAGTGACGATTACAACCAGAAACTATCTGAAAATCGCGCGCAGGCGGTGCGCGATTACCTGATTCAACAAGGTATTCCGGACAATACCATTGTGTCCCGCGGCCTGGGCAAGACCCAGCCCGTCGCCACGAATGATACGCCGGAAGGACGCCAACAGAATCGCCGTGTTGAACTGGTCCTCTCCGGTGAAGCCATCGGCCTCAAAACTGCTTCCGCGACCACCGTCACGCCGAAATAGCTCTTTGTTTAAGCCATGCAAAAAGAGGAACCCGCGGGTTCCTCTTTTTGCATGGC
>JBARNL010000658.1:0-2322 GCA_049802955.1 Candidatus Angelobacter sp. | reverse complement strand
ATACAGGCGTGGGATTTTTCCCTAATCCGAACGCAGCGCGCGTTTTCTGGGCAGGAGTAGATGGGGACGACCATTTGCCGCGTCTGGCCTCAACTATTGACGGCGCTCTGGAAAAGCTGGGCTTCCCGCGCGAAAATAAACCCTACCATCCGCACCTCACGCTGGCGCGGACCAGTTCGCGGCCTCTGCGCGAGTTAAAGCCCTTGCTGGCTGAACCGCCGCCACAGTTCGGTACAATGACTGCGCGCGAATTCTTTCTGTACCAGAGCCAGCCGCAAAAAGGCGGCTCGAAATACACCAAACTGGAGCGGTTTGGGCTGGAGTAGGACCTCAGGGGCTAAAGCCCGTGGAGGCCAAAGCTTTGACGCAGGGCTGAAAGCCCTGCTCCACCCTGTGATGGCCAAGAGGAAATGGAGAGGCTAGAGAATCATTGGTTCGAGTGAATACACTTTACATCATCGTCGCTGCTGTCGCTTACCTGCTGGGATCGATTCCCTTCGGCTATGTGCTGGTGCGCATTTTTCGCGGCGAAGACATTCGCCAGACCGGCAGCGGCAATATCGGCGCTACGAATGTCGCGCGCTCCGGTGCGAAAGGATTGGGAATTGCTACGCTGGTGCTCGATGCGCTTAAGGGCGCGTTGGCAGTCTGGTTGGCCGCTCTCATTGCTGGGTCAAAATACAATCTCTGCGGCGACTTCTTGCAACATCCCTGCGCACCGGCTTTGCGTTTAATGGCATTGGCGGCTCTTTGCGCAGTCCTGGGCCATGTCTTTCCTGTCTGGCTGCGTTTCAAAGGCGGCAAAGGTGTGGCGACGGCGCTGGGGGTGTTCTGTGTCTTATTTCCCAAAGCCATTCTGATCGCTCTGGCAATTTTCATTCTTGTGGTCGTAATCACACGCTACGTCTCGCTCGGTTCCATTCTGGGCGCCATTGCTTTTCCCGTGGCCGCATACTTTATGCAGAATGCTGACTGGCTCTCTTTGCTTTTAGCGTCCGGCGTTTCGCTGATCATTATTCTCAAACATCATCAGAACATCAGCCGCCTGCTTGCCGGAACCGAAAACCGATTCGGCGGGAGTAAACCCCAGGTCGCGGAGAAACAGCTTTGAGCCGGATAGCCGTCGTGGGCGCGGGCGCATGGGGCACAGCACTGGCCATGGTGTTGGGCCGTCGTGGCGATCATGAGGTCCGCCTCTGGGCGCTGGAAAAAGAGGTCTTGCAAAGTATTGCCTGCTCGCGCACCAACGATCTGTTTCTTCCCGGCTGCGCTCTGCCCGGTTCCATCACCGCAACAAATGATTTCAAGGAAGCCCTCGCCGGCGTAGAGATCATTGTCAGCGTAATGCCCTCACACCATTGCCGGCGGACATTTGAGCACATGGCGCAGTGGCTTCAGCCACATATGCTTTTTGTGAGCGCCACTAATGGACTTGAAAATGACACCCTTTTGCGAATGACTCAGGTAATCCAGGAGGTGGTGGGACGGTTCTGCGGGTTTGAACCGAAGATCGGCGCCATTCGCGGCCCGTCATTTGCGAAGGAAGTCGCGGAGAAGCACCCAACGGCGGTCACCATCGCCTCTGCCGATAGCACGCTGGCGGCGCGCGTGCAAAAAGACTTTAGCGATCCCAGCTTCCGCGTTTATATGAATGATGATCTCACAGGAGTTGAACTGGGCGGCGCGCTCAAGAACGTGATTGCCATTGCCGCAGGCGTGTGCAGCGGCCTGGGGCTGGGCCATAACTCAGTGGCCGCGCTCATTACGCGCGGACTTGCGGAGATCACGCGACTTGCGGTGGCCTGCGGGGCCAAACCGCAAACCATGTTTGGTCTCTCCGGTATGGGTGATCTGGTGCTCACATGCACCGGAGGTCTCTCCCGCAACCGCAGCGTTGGTGAAGCCCTTGGGCAGGGACAGCCTTTGCAGCAAATTATCGGCGGCATGCACGGCATGGTGGCGGAAGGCGTTCTTACCACCAATGCCGCCCTGGGTCTGGCAAAGAGATATCAGGTTGAAATGCCGATCACTGAACAGATGTACGCCATTCTGCATGATGGAAAATCACCGCACGACGCCATTCGGGAACTGATGACCCGGCCGGGCAAAGTGGAAGATAAGTTCTAAGAATTCAGCCTTTAGCCATTAGCTCTTAGCCTTTAGACTCCTGGGGAACGCAACGGGTGTGGTTCAGTGTCGGATGGGAGTTCCCCGTTGCCCTTCGGCAATCTCTGGGCAGAGTCACGCGCCGCAGCTAGAAATAATAAAAGGTAGGAGGCTCCTTTATGCGTTCCTGAAGGGCCGCTCTCCACTGTATTGCAT
>JBARNL010000657.1:0-3697 GCA_049802955.1 Candidatus Angelobacter sp. | reverse complement strand
CTGTGAATCCTATCCGATTATTGTTTTCAGTTGCTCTTTTGGCAGTTTTCATTGTACCCGCCCAGGCGCAAAAAGAGGATTGGCAGCCCATTACCCAGCGTGACCTGGAGATGAAGCAGGTTCCGGGCAATCCCGGGGCTGACGCCGTGCAGCTTTATTACGCTGATTTCATCAACGATCAGGAACAGACCGAATTTTTCTACGTCCGCATCAAGGTACTGAATGAAAAGGGCAAGAGCCATGCAGACGTGGAATTGGTTGTACCGCCGGAAGGATCAATTTCCGGCCTGAAAGCGCGCACCATTCAGCCAGACGGCAGGATCACGGAGTTTACCGGCAAGCCGTTCCAAAAAACCGTGATCAAAGCGCGAGGCGTAAAGGTTTTGGCCAAGGCGTTCACCATGCCAGAGGTCAATGTAGGCAGCATTATTGAATACAAATACAAAATTGAGTGGCCCTGGATCATTACCGATAACTATTGGACCATCCAGCATGAACTCTATACCGTGAAGGAAAGCTTCCGCATGAAGCCGTATTCCGGCGGGCTGGAAGGATTTGAGAGCGGCTATCAAGTGGCAACTCTCTACTCGCACATGCCGAACAATATCAAGCCCGTACAAAAGAACGGAGGGTATGAGCTGGAAGTTGAAGCCATGCCGGCCTTTGAGTCTGAAGGGTACATGCCTCCGGAAGAAGACCTCAAACCTCAAATGCGGTTTTTTTACGTCAGTCCTGCAAGTTCCACTCCAGATAAGTTCTGGCAGGAAGCAGGCCGGAAATGGAACGATGAGGCGGAACGGTTCATTGGAAATCGCAAAGAGATCAGCCAGGCCGCTGCTCAGGCCATTGGAAATGAAACAGATCCCGAGCAGAAATTGCGCAAGCTTTATGCGCGAGCGCAGCAGATCAGGAACCTGAGCTATGAGCGCGAGCGGACCGAGCAGGAACAAAAGAAAGAAAAACTAAAGCTGAACCAGAATGCGGGCGATGTTCTCCAGCGGGGCGCCGGCTACCGCGACGATATAACGCGGCTATTCGTTGCGCTGGCTCGCTCTGCCGGATTTGAAGCTTCCATCGTGCGCGTGAGCGACCGCAAGAACAAATTTTTTGATAAAGGGCTGCTTTCAATGCGGCAGCTCGATGGTGAAATTGCTGTCGTGAATCAAGCCGGGAACGACATTTACCTTGATCCGGGAACTAAGTTTTGTCCTTACGGATATCTTCGCTGGATTCGTACTTCAACCATGGGAATCAAGCTGAATAAAAAAGGCGGCGTTTTTGTCACTGCGCCATCTGCTGGATATGACAAGGCCACAACCCGGCGAAAGGCGGAAATGGCCCTGGATAGAGACGGTAATTTGATGGGAACAATCATCGTCAAGTTTGAAGGCGGTGACGCGCTGGAGCATAGGCTAGACGAACTCAATACCGATGAGGCGGGTAAGAAGAAGGACCTGGAAGATGAATTGCAGAGCTGGCTTCCCACCGGCGCCATTATCAAGATGACCAAATCGGAAGGCTGGGAAACCAGTGATGGTCCACTCACCGCAACCTTCAGCGTTGAACTGCCGGGGTATGCTTCTGCGGCAGGCAAGCGTTTTCTGCTGCCGACTTACCTGTTTCAGGCCAGGCAAATGGACGCGTTCAAGCATGTGGATCGTAAATACCCCGTCTATTTTCCATACGCGTTTGGTGAAATCGACCGGGTCGACATCAAGCTCCCGGAGGGTTACACGCTGGAAAATAATCCGCAGGCGCAAACCGCCCGTTTAGGTTATGCGGCCTACCAGAATCTGGCGCAGTTTGACGGCAAACAGTTGATCACCCAAAGGATATTGCAGGTGAACGGCATCTTCTTCAAGCTCGATCTATATCCGGAAGTCAAAGATTTCTTCGGCAAGGTCCAGGCCGGCGACGAACAGCAAGCGGTCTTGATCGGAGGCAGCATCAATGCTCAGAAACGTAATTAATGTTTTTTCCTTGATTGTTCTAATGAACTGTCTGCCGATTGCGGCCAATGCCGGAGTACCGGACTGGCTCCGCACGCTTACTCAACAGCCGGCAAAAACCTATGTCGATGATGCAAATGCTGTCGTCCTGCTTGACGATCAAGAAACCACGGTAAAAGATAACGGCGAAATTGTTACCCACGAGCGGATTGCTTACAGGATACTGCGTCCTGAAGGCAAAGCTTACGCTGAGCATCACGTGAACTTTGATTCAGAAACTAAGATCAACTCTTTCCGCGGCTGGAGCATCACGGCAAAGGGTCTGGAATATGAAGCAAAGGAAAAAGACGCCTTTGAGCGCAGTCTGGGTGACCAGCAGGAGTTTGCGGATACCAAGGAGAAGATTATTGTCCTCCCCGGCGCTGACGTGGGCACTGTTGTTGGTTTTGATTATGAGCAAAAGCGCCGGCCTTATCTGTTCCAGGACTATTGGTATTTTCAAGATACCATCCCTGTGGAGAAGAGCCGGTATACGTTGCGCGTGCCGCCCAAATGGGAGTATCGCGCGGACTGGCTCAACCACGCCGAGCAGAAGCCGGCAGAGCAGAACGGCGCTTTGGTATGGGAAGTATCCGACGTTCCGCGGATTGAACACGAATATCATGAACCGGACTTCCGTGCTTTGGCAGGCCATATGATTGTGACTCTTTTTAACGAGAGGGCCACCCACCGGAACTCGGAGTCCTGGAACGACCTTGGAGTGTGGTACTCGCAATTGACGGCAGGAGTTCGTGAATCTACCCCGGCGCTGCAAGCCAAAGCGCTGGAATTAGCGCCGCCAAGTCTGCCGCTCTTCGATCGCATACGTGCCTTGACTCTTTTTGCCCAGCGCGATGTGCGTTATTACGCCATCGAAATCGGCATCGGCGGCTACCGCCCTCATCCTGCCGGCGAGATTTTTAGCCATCGCTATGGCGACTGTAAGGACAAAGCCACGGTGCTCAGTTCCATGCTGTCGCAAATCGGCGTGAAGTCCTACTACATGGTGATCCATGACCGGCGCGGGATCTTCCTGGAGAAGACGCCTCCGAATTCACTTTTCAATCACATGATCCTGGTAATTCAAATTCCGGATGGCAGCTTTCCCCAGAAGCTGCCGGCCATGTATGAACATCCCAAGCTGGGGCACTTGCTGATCTTTGATCCCACAAATGATTTGGTGCCGCTTGGACAATTGCCCCCGTACGAACAGGACAGCTTTGGCTTGCTGGTTACTGACACGGGCGGTGAGTTGATTCATTTGCCTGTAACAACGCCGGACCTGAACCAGATCCATCGCAATGCCAAATTGACGTTGCTGCCCGACGGGACCTTGCAAGGCGAGATTGAAGAGACACGCTCCGGCTACTTGGCCATGCTCGGGCGTGAATATCTTCAGCACCAGACCCAGAACGATCGAAAGAAAATGCTCGAGCATTTCTGGGGCCCAAACCTGGGCGGTTTCCAGATTGACACCTTCAATCTGGAAAATGAAAACGACATCGACAAAGACCTGGTACTACGCTACAAATTCACGGCGAGCCATTACGCGAAATCCGCAGGTCCTTTGCTACTGGTGCGACCGCGAGTTGTGGGCGAAATGGCCGGAGCTTTTGATGTGACCAAGCCGCGCCACTACGCGTATGAATTTGAGGCGCCTTTCCTGCGGAGTGACAGCGTGGAAATTACGCTGCCTGAGGGCTATAGTG
>JBARNL010000656.1:0-3709 GCA_049802955.1 Candidatus Angelobacter sp. | reverse complement strand
GCGTAGAAGGACCTCGGAAACCAACGGTAAATTTGGCGTAATGTCACTCCGTTTTGCCGCGCTGCCGGTGTCGCTGTTGCCGCCACTGACGTCGCCGCCGCTTCAGCCAGAATGCGATGATGAATAGTAAACAGCGCAAGTTCCAACCGGTCAGAGACGCCAATCTTGTCATAGACGTTGCGCAGATAATTTTTGATCACCTGCTCCGTCGTGCCAAGCTGTGTAGCGATTTCCTTGTTCTTGTATCCCTGAACAATCAGCGCAACGATCTTCAGTTCTTTCGCCGTCAGACGGTCGCGGACGCGCGCGCCCACCAGATCATTTTCCGCGGTCTCTTTGCTTTCCTGCGTGTCCTGCACCCAGGTTTCGCCTTTGCTGACCTTGCGCACGCATTGGACAAGCGATTCGCCGCTCACGTTGCGGTAAATCACGCCATGCACGCCGTTGGTCAGGTAGTGCCGTGAATCCTGTCCGGTTTCGGCGATGGCCACCAGCTTGGTCTTGAATTTTCTTGCCATCTCCACCACGGTGGGCAGGCTCGGATGCGTCTCAACGCCAAAGATCATAACGGTGGCATGAAACTTTTCCAGCGCCATCATCATTTTCTCGGTGTTTTCCGCCTGCGCCACAATGCGCAAATCGTCTTCCACGGCCAGGACCTTGGCCGCGCCGGTGCGAAAGATTGCCTGATTATCAGCCAAAATGATCTTCAGCATTTATTTGGCCCCTTTGCTCTTGCGAATGAATTGGTATTGATCAATCACGCAAGCCACGCCGCTTTTTGATTTCTTTTTCTTGGTGGAATTTGAGTTCGCGCCGGCTGCGGCAGCCGCGGTTGCGTCCTTGCGCACCACGCGCCCGGTGCAATGGACTTCCACGTCTCCGGGAGTCCCCAGCACATTGGCGGGCAAGGTTATATCAAATTCAATGTTGGAGCCGATGGCCAGGTCCAGATCGGCCATAATATATACGCCTGCGGCGCTCATGTTTCCGGTGGTGGCGCTGTCTTCCACGCCCTTGCCGTGGATCTTGATTGGCAGTTCCAGCGGAAACCGTTTCCCTGTTCTAGCCTCTTCTGACATTTACTTACTCCTCAGCAAATGCCCCTGCCTGGGGAAAAGGGGCATTTTTAAACGATTGGAAAGTCGATGAATGAGGTTTATACCACGAAATGGCGAAGCAGAGTAGATGGTCTTCAACTTAGATGGCAGGAAAAACCCAATAAAGACGCTATAAAGTAAACGGCTGCCGGACGTGGACACGCCCAGCAGCCATTCGAATCGAGCAAAGACCTTACCGCCTGACCGGAAGCCGATAACCTAGTCGCGGGTAAAAACGCCGGTCACGGTGTAGCCCAGGGCCAGCCCAACCACCGCCATCGCGCCGGAAACAGTCGCCAAGTGGTTTCTTACGTTGCGTTTAACGTCCAACCGCTCCTTCACACTTACGCGCAACTCGTGCACGGAGTTGTGCAACTGGCGGCGCTCGTCGGCCGCGCGTTTCTCCAGTACCTCTACGGGAATTCCTTCAGTCATGCTGTCCTCGCTTCATTCTGGATCCAGACCTGGTCCTGTTGCAGCACCTTCATTGTGCGGGTTGGGGCCAGGTTAGTGGCTTTAATTTCGGAATAGGCAAACCAGCCCGCTACCGCGCCCACAATCAGGTAAACCACTGTCACAATCAGGCTGGCCCACAGCCATGCATACACGCTGGGCGCAAAGAATGCATGAAGCAGCGCGATCAGCGCAAAGGTAAGGACCATCCACCCGGAAACCAGGAACAAGGCCGCCACCAGCGCCAGCGGAATCACCGCCTTCAGCCGGCTGATCTTTTCATCCATTTCCGCCTTCAGCATGTTCACCCGCGTGGTGACAAACTGTTTCAGCTCATCCTTGGTTTCAGCCAGGATCGTTGCAATTGATTTCTCAGTATGCACGTCTCGCCCTCCCAATTCGTAATGCTATTCCCACCAATAAGCCCGCTGCACCGGCGGCCAGCGCTGTTTGCACCGGATACTCCCGCACCGTCTCCCGGGTCCTTAGGCGGGCACGGAAGTAATTGGTTCTGGCCTGCCGCCCCAACTCCACCGATTTCTCTCTGGCCTGCGTGCCGAGTTCAGCCGCTTTACCCTGCGCTGTCTGTGCAAGTTCCTGGACACGGTTGGCGGCCATCCGGCGCATATTTTCCGAGCGGATTTTGGCACTCTCCGCCAGATTGATCACGCGATCGTAAATCTCATGCTGCGCCAGGTTTTCCACGTTTTCTTTAGTCTGCCGCAAAAGCAAGGCTACTCTGCCTGCGGCGGCGCCCAGTTCGGCGGCGCGCTCCTCCAGAGAAGATCTCTCAGCGCTCTTGGTATCCAGCAGTCGATCTGGAGGCGTTGAGGGATAAGTGTCAAAATTGGGGACATCTGAGCTGTTGTGCATGCTCTCGGCCATATTAGTTCCTCTGGACTACTAGGATGTTGGATTTGTCCCCCGTGTTTGCAGGGGGATGAGAGGATTCGAGAGCTGCGGGAAACGTACCCCACGTCGATAGATAATAAGGCGAATCCCCGCACAAGAGCAGGTACTTGCTGCCAACAGGCAAAAAAAAGCTAAGACCGCTACCGGTCTCTTGTTGTAAAAGTCTTTATTGGCAGCTCCTGATTTAAGAAACACCTGGATGAAGATGAAAGGGTTAATGGCTGGATGCTAGATCAACATCAGATATTTGTCCCCAGCGGTCCCGTCCCCCGCGTGTCCGTCTTTTCGGCCTCAGTTCTGGCGCACTTTGTAGTTCTGACTATTCTCGTGTTTCGGCATGCAACAGCAGCCCACATCGTACCCACGAAATACGAATCAGTCCAAAGCATCTCCGGGGCAGCTCAGGTGGCTTATGCACCTCCCAAAGGTGCGCCTCTATTTCCCGGTTCGTTTCACCACTTACGCAGTAAAAAGAAAGCACGCGTACAGGATTCGAGCGTTGCAGGGGATGCTGCGGGCGTGGAGATTATCCGCGCCCACGCAAAACAGGCAACCGCCGGGTTGATGATGGGTATCAGGCAGCGCCTGGCCTATGGGTTCTCCACCATTAACTATCAACTCGCCGTTCAAACTTCGGGAGTGATTCCAACCATTTCGGCTGATGATCTTCCGCCGCGTTTCGAACAATATCTCATCGTAGAAGTCACCATCAATATCGATGGCCGTGTGGCTGACGCGCGGCTCACTTCTGGAATGGCAACTCCCAAGATTGAGCAAACCCTGCTCTCGGCCATTCGCGAATTCAAGTACATCCCCGCCAAGCGCGATGGCACGCCAATACCATGCCAGATCGATCTGGTCATTCACATTCCTAGCTGATGTTGCTTTAAGTCCTTCAAGGCAGCGTCGCATGGAGCGGACGAAACCTAATCTCCAAAGGCTTGATGAGTTCGTAAAGCTGCGATAAATATTGGTTTTTCAATTTTGGCAATCTTGGCAATTTCGGCGATTGCTAAAACGCTCCGCCGCCGCCACCGCCGAACCCACCCCCAGAAAAGCCCCCGCCACCACTTCCGCCACTCCATCCTGAGCCGCTGGAGCTCGCTCTTGGCGCGGAGACAAACGTTGAACTGGCCGTCGTGGCCATATAGCCCAGGCTGTTGACGAAGTAAAAGGTGCTGAAACTCGGGCTCGGCCCGTATCCCTGATACCACGTCGGGGGATTCTGGATGATCCCTTCAAAC
>JBARNL010000655.1:0-1826 GCA_049802955.1 Candidatus Angelobacter sp. | reverse complement strand
TCGGTGAAGTTCTGAAGGTCGACCAGCGCGGTTCGATCGTATCGGGAAAGGCGAGATTGCCCTGCAAAGTGGCGCGGACGAAGCGCTGGTGATTGTTCGAGGCCGAATCGAGCAGGTGACCAAGGATTTCTTTTTTGGCCCACTTCCCTTCAGTGGAACGCATGGATGTATCGGTGTTATCCAGTTTCAGCAGCAGAGGTTTGGCTTGGCCACGGTTCGGCCAAGATCGGAGCGCAGCAGCGAAGGGATAGCAACAAAAAAGAGCGAAAACGATAAATAAAAAAATGTCGGAAGAGTATTCCGGCTTGCATCCATGGAGTAGAATTCCCGCCGATATGCTCACCTATTTTTTGCGGCATTCCCGTTGGCTGTTCGCATTTGTCCTTACTCCAGCGCTGGCGGCGCAAACCGCTATTCTCCAGCCGCTCGCGGAGAAACCTGTCCCAGGCGCTTCAGTAAAACTCAAGTCGGATTTTTACGTTCCGGCCACGCCGGATTCAATCCGCTGGGGCTACCTGCCGGACAACGCCGCCAAAGCGGTGATCACTGTGCCTTCCGGCGCCACGGTGACGTTTGACACGGTTTCCCACGAAGGCATTCTGGAAGACCAGGGCCGCGATCCCGTAAAGTATTTTGGCGGCTTCGGCGTACCTGCCAATCAGGTGCTCAATGATGCCAAAGCCATTGCCGCTTCCAGCGTTGTGCATGATTTCATCAAGGATGGTCCGCATGTAGTGATGGGACCGGTAGCGCTGGAGAATGCACAACCCGGCGACGTCTTGAAAGTCGAAATTATTTCCATGACGCCGCGCGTGCCCTATGGCGTCATCAGCAATCGCCACGGCAAAGGCGCGCTGCCGGGAGAATTTCCTGAGAACTCCGGCCCTCAGCCGGGCGCAAGCGCAGCCAATCCTCAGCTCTATAACAATGTCTCAAAGTTTGTTCCCATTAAGCTCATCAATGGAAAATGGTATGGCATTCTTTCCGCCGGCCAAGGCAAGGAAGCGCATATTCCGGTTGCGCCATTCATGGGGACCATGGGTGTCACGCCCAACGTTAGCACCAAGTCCAACTCCATTCCGCCGGGCGATTTTGGCGGCAATCTGGATATCCATAACCTTACCGCCGGAGCCACGTTATATTTGCCCGTTCAGCTTCCTGGCGCAATGTTCTTTATTGCCGATCCACATTTTGCTCAGGGCAATGGGGAAGTGGCGCTCACCGCGATTGAAGGCTCTTTGCGCACGACGTTGCGTTTCACGGTGCTCAAAGCAGGAGATCCCGCCATTCCCGCCAAGGGCAAGCTCACCGGCCCGTTTGCGGAAACGTCCGATTACTGGATTGCCATTGGGCTTGATCCTGATTTGAATGAAGCCATGAAGAAAGCTACGCGTGAAGCCGTGCGCTTTCTATCCGACAAACTTGGCATGGACCGCGCGACGGCATTCGCTTATCTGAGCGCCGCTGCCGACTTTGAAGTCTCTCAGGTGGTCGATAAAACCAAGGGCATTCACGCCTTGATCCGCAAGAAAGACTTCAGCGCCAGATAGCCGGATAAGTTTGCGTGCAATAAAAATGCCACCCATTGCTGGGTGGCATTTCGGTTGTTTTGGACGTTGTTAATTCACCGTGAAGTTTACGGTGACGGAATGGTTTAAAGCTCCGCTGGTTCCGGTAATCACAATCGGGAACGTTCCTTGCTTCTGCTGGTTGCCGACCGTGAGAGTCAAGGTTGATGTACCGGACGTGTTAACCGAAGTGGGAGAAAACACTCCAGTCACCAGTGAAGGTAATCCGGAAACGCTGAGATCTACGTTGCTGGTAAA
>JBARNL010000654.1:0-2153 GCA_049802955.1 Candidatus Angelobacter sp. | reverse complement strand
AAGATCGCTGGCGCACGATCTCAGCAATTCCGTTGAGACCATTATGCAGGCTTCATACCTGCTGGCCCAGCTTAGCCTGGATGAAAACGCCAAAAAGTGGGCGGACTTGATTGATAAGGCCAGCCGGGATTGCGCCAAAATCAACCGTGATATTCGCGATATTCTGAAGGCCAGCGCCTAGCTTCCAATCCCCGGTTGTCGCTCAGCGGCTAGGCCGCCCGCTGTGACGGAGAGTTTGCCCGCAGAAAATCCTGGGCGTTGCGGTAGCCCTCCAGTGTTCCCACGTCCATATAACTCTCGCCTGTAAACTTGCCCCGCACCGGATTGCCCGCTGCGATAAAGGCGTTCAGTAGTTCCCCTAGATAATTGTCTGCCCTGTGCCTGGATTCCCACAATAAACGCAACCGACGGAAAGCCACCCCGCGTATGGTTACCGCGCCCCAAATCCAGTGGGAGCCTGCGTTAGGCTTCTTTACCTGCACTTCCTGCACATAGCCCAGATCGTCACAGATCACCGCGTCAAAGACCGAGGGATTGGATACCGGAAAGAGCACCAGATTACACTCAGCCCCGTTCGGAGCCAGGGCCGGTGCATATGCGTTTTCCGGGAACCAGATTGTGTCTGGCAGGCCAATCAGCACCTGGTCATGCTGGCGGGCAAACGGCTCGGCGCGAAACAGCGCATCGCATAACCCCAGCGGCTGCTGTTGCACTACATAAAAAATTTCCGCGGCGTAGTCGCGTTCAGCGTAATACTTCACAATGTCCGTCTTTTCCGCCGAAATGACCATGCAAATCTGGCTGGCTCCGGCGGCAATCATCCGTTCCACCAGGTATTCAGAGACGGCTTTGGGGCGCTCCACGCCGCTGACCAGCCGTGACCCTACCGGCAACAGTTCCTTGGAGCAGCCCAGGGGCTGAATGCGTTCTCCCGCGCCGGCGGCAGGTATGATTCCGATCATTGTGCTACCTCTTTCTTCATGGATGCTTTCGCGCCGGAGCGGGCTTCGTCGATATATTGCAGAAGCTGGCGGGCGCGGACATCGCCTGTATGCTCATCAAGCGTTCGCTGCCGTGCGCGGGCAGCCATGGATTGCAGCTCTTCGTCGGAGGACTTGAGGGCAGCTTCAACGTCTTCCGCGCTGGCCACCACGCCGAGTTCGCTTTGCAGATCGAAGAATGAATCCAGTCCGTCCCACGCATCCGTAATCAACGGAGTTCCACAGGCGGCAGCTTCAAAGAAACGTCCGGAAGGGCACCAGCCGTTGGCCGCCATCTCACCGCGCGTAATGTTCAGCGTCAATCGAGACGATGAATAAAAGCTGGAATGCTCCGCCGGAGCGACATGGTCAATGCGGCGGACGTTTTCCCCCCATTGCCAATTCCAGGGATAGAGCGATCCGGCCAGCAGGAACTGCTTCTCCGGATGGCGGCGCGAAGGCTCCAGCAGCAAAGCGTCGAGCTTGACCTGCCGGTCCGGCGAATAGGTTCCCATGTAACTTAGATCGCACTGGAACTTTGGCTTTGGGTCGACTTGGTAATAATCGTCCGGATCAACGCAGCCATAGAGCGGTCTTACCATTCGTGCGCGATATTCATTTTCCAGCATTGCCAGCGCTTTCCCGCCGGTGAAAGAAAGCACCAGATCAAACGCGGGGATCTGGCCTGCGTCCACATACTCGACTTGGGCCTGATGCAGAGCGTTCAGCGTAACCGGGGTGTCCAGGTCATAGAACACGCGCAGAGGGCCGTCCACATCCAATATTTCGTCGTTGATGCGGCGGCCTTCCGGCAGAAAGCTGGCGGTAATAACCACGTCGGAATCAACGGCTGCTGTGAGGGCCTGATCGCGCACGTCTGCCCACTCTGAGTACAGGGTGAGCTGGCAGTAGTTACAGGAATCAAAGTCGCGGCGCGAGCTGTAGTACGGCACGTCCTTCTCAAAGAAATGCACTTGGTGGCCCAGGCGGTCCAGCGCGCGAATAATGGCCCGATAAGGCGTGGCGTGCCCGTTGCCCCATGAGGAGGAAAGCGTCAGGCCAAAAACGGTTATCTTCACTTTGTCCAGGGTCCTTGCGCGATTGAGCTCGCGATGATGAGATGTATTCTGGGCCAGACCTGTTGCCGGGCTTCTGAAACCCCGAAGCTCAGCG
>JBARNL010000653.1:0-3073 GCA_049802955.1 Candidatus Angelobacter sp. | reverse complement strand
GGCACAAACAATGCCAAATTGTCCAGGCCTTCGTTCTCCTGCACGCCGGGGAACGTATTAAGCGTCTCACTTGTGAAGGTGTTGGTCACCTGGGATTGCGTGGATTCAATGAGCGGCGCTGCCGCTGTGACCTCCACAGTTGTGCTTGCTTCTCCCACGGTGAGTTTCACCATATTCAAGCCGCTATCGCGACCCGCAATTACGCCGACATTATTCTGTACGGCCGTTTGAAATCCTGCAGCGCTGACTTCAACCTTATAGTTGCCTGCCGGGATCAGGTTAAAGCGGAAGATACCAGCACTGTCAGTTGTGGTGTTGAATACAGCCCCGGTGCCTAAATGAGTTGCGGTCACCTTGGCGCCTGGAATTACCGCGCCATTGGGATCGACCGCTGTTCCTGAAATTGAGCCCTTTAGAACTTGGCCCATAGCCGCTATGCAGCTGATGAGCGCCAAAAAGACCATGAATTCGACTACCCTGGTTCGCATCTTGAATCCCCCATGATTCGAAATAGAAAACCTGCCCGCCGATTTCTGAAGCAGTGATTCAACTCCTTCGATGAGGGCGTGCAGTTTTGCTGAACACAATTGCCGGGCGGATCTTCTCTGCTGAGCTTGTTGGGCCGAACGGTAGAAGTCAGCCATTTGTCTCCTCAGAGTAGTTACTTGTAAGTAACTGTGGCAATACGGCATAAGAAGCACGGCAGGATCGGCAATAAAGATAAAAAAAAATCGGTGTTAAGCAGTAGGTGGAGATACGACTTTTGGGCTAGAGTGTTTTTGTTGGGTCGAACGACAGGAAGAAGAATTTCTTGCTTTGCTGCGTTTACGATGCTAGCATAAGACGTTTATTTTCCTAGAGTTACATTGTTTTGACTTGTGATGGAAATGGAGAGGCATCTCTGAGGTTTTTGGAGCCAGAGATCTAAATCTCTATGCCCGGTCAAAATCTTGGCCGTACCTCCAGGGATGTATGGTCGGACTTAGGCATCTTGCGCGCATAAATCGTAAATCGAGCTGGTTCAGTTTCGAAATCGAAGCGCAAGAATTAAGCGCACGATTAAGAATGAAGAGATCAACAAACGGCCTCAGCTAACAATTCGGAGTTGAACTGGTCTAAAAGGCTTGTTCCCTACATAGAAAATCAGCAGAAGCGGCATACCGCCGGATATTTTTTTGCAAAGCTGTCTGTTGATTGGCAAAAAGTTTGTCGCAAAGAAGTAAAAGGAGCACACTAAGTGACCGCAATACGCAGCATTCTGGCAAGTCTCGTTTGTTTCATCGCATTGAACGGCATCGCCCAGACCGCCGATGAGTTGGTGGCAAAAAATCTGCAAGCAAAAGGCGGCGTGGACAAGATCAAATCAATCCATTCTGTCCGCATGACCGGCAATTTTGATGCCGGTGGTTTCAAAGCCACAGTAGGCGAACTGAGCAAGCGTCCGGACATGGTGAAAGAAAGCTTTACGTTACAGGGGATGACCCAGGTCCAGGCCTATGACGGATCCAGCGGATGGCAAATCTCGCCGTTTGGCGGTCGCAAAGACCCGGAAATGCTGGGTGAAGACGACGTTCGCGGCCTTGCCGAGGACGCCGATTTTGACGGCCCGCTGGTGAATGCCCAGGCCAAGGGCAACAAGATCGAATACATTGGCCACGATCAGGTTGATGGCGATGACGCTTACAAACTAAAAGTCACGCTGAAGAACGGCGACATTTTTTATTACTACCTTGACCCGGACACATATATTGAGATCCAGATTGAAAAGCAGCAGTTCATCCGCGGCTCAGTGCGTGAGAGCGTGACGATGCTGGGATCGTATAAGCCGGTGAACGGCGTGATGTATCCCTTTTTCATTGAGAGCGGGCCCAAGAACAATCCGGACCAGCGAGGCAAAGTTACCGTAACAAAAATGGAAGCTAACGTGCCCATTGAAGATAGCGAGTTCAAGATGCCTGCAATTCCCGCAGCGCCCCCCGCAACCAAGCCTGCCCCGAAACAATGAGCGCTCACAACTACCGTACTGGATATTTTGAGAGGAATTTCATAATGATGATTGGCCGCTATCCTTTTTCTTGTTTGCGCTTGACCACTCTGCTTGCCCTTGTGTGCGCTCTAAACCTGGCCGCTTCAGCCCAGGCGCCTACACCGGTGAAATACGATTCCGGAACCATCTCCGGCTTGAGCGCCAGAAACATCGGCTCAGCCACCATGGGCGGACGAATTTCCGCTATTGATGCAGTTGATGAAAACGGCAAGATCACTGTCTTTGCCGGCTCAGCCAGCGGAGGCGTGTGGAAATCGATCAATGGCGCCACAACTTTCAAGCCGGTGTTTGATCGTGAGCCGGTACAGTCGATAGGCGCGGTTACGATCGATCCTTCAAATCACAAAAATGTCTGGGTGGGAACCGGCGAAAGCTGGACCAGAAACAGCGTTTCCATCGGCAATGGAATTTACAAGTCCACGGATGGCGGCGAGAACTGGGCCAATATGGGATTGAAAGACTCAGAGCACATTGCACGCATCCTGGTTGATCCCAAAGACAGCAACACGGTTTACGCTTGTGCCACCGGCCATCTCTGGAATGACAATGATGAGCGCGGCGTCTATAAGACGACCGATGGCGGCGAAAACTGGAAGAAAGTCCTGGCCGGAGCCAACGGCTCAACCGGATGCGCCATGCTGTCAACAAACGCGCAGGAGCCAAAAACGATTTATGCGGCCATGTGGGACTTCCGCCGCCAGGGATGGACATTCCGCTCCGGCGGGCCGGGTAGTGGACTTTTCAAGAGCACAGATGGCGGCGATCGCTGGACGGAAATCGCACCCAGCAACAGCCAGGGATTGCCGGAAAAGCCATATGGAAGAATTGCGCTGGCAGTCGCTCCTTCCAAGCCAAACGTGGTTTACGCCATGATTGAATCCAAGCAGAGCGCGCTGTACCGCTCGGATGATGCGGGCAAAAGCTGGAAGAAGATGGATGCCAGCCAGTACATGGTGTGGCGACCGTTTTATTTTGCCAACCTGATTGTTGATCCTAAGAATGAAAACAAGATATTCAAAGTTGACC
>JBARNL010000652.1:0-3363 GCA_049802955.1 Candidatus Angelobacter sp. | reverse complement strand
CGATTGAATTGCGCCATCGCCAAATTGCTGTGTCTTGAGATCGGAAACAAGCGCATCTTTCCGGAAAATCAGGGTCATTTTATCTGTATGCGTGAGAATCCCGCGCTTTTCCTCCTGATTCGCGTCTGGTTTGACCGGCTGGCTGAAATTCAATACCAACGACGGCTCGTCTCCATTCTTAAAATCAGCCGTGAATCTTGTAAATGCGTTGCCAATAAAAACGCGTCTTGCCGGCTGATGGAAGTCGATGGTCGTATTCAGCAGGCGGCCCAACAAGGGAAGCATGGCGTCCATTGGCGCCATGAAACGGCCATTTTCCAGGAGCACTTTGCCGCCCAAATCAATTATTTGCTTATTAACGGCGCCTTTATCTTTACCCTGCGTGAGTCGGAAATCCACTTTGTTAAGGCTGATCTTCCAATCTTTTCCTTTTGCGATTGGCTGGGACGCGCCCAAAGGCAAAAGCAAATCGGTGACAGAAATATATGGCTTGCCGCCACGATCAACCACGGGAAGAGAATAGCTAATTTGTGCTGTGTATACCGTGAGCCGTTGTTCCGGACCGGCTGCGGAGACTCCAAGGGCGCAGCACAAAGCCACAACTGCCAGTCCTGCCAGCGCTGCCCCTGTTTTACTCCAGCGCATAAATCATTAGACCGCTCAGCAGCTTGGGATAGAAGTCAGTGGATTTTTGCGGCAACACCTCGCCGCCGAAAGCAATATCGCGAACCTGCTCAATCTTGGCCGGATTCATCAGGAATGCGACATTTGCGCCCTGGCGGACCCAGGAGATCGCTTCAAAGGCATCGCGCTCGTAGCGAACATTTTCCTGGTTGCGAATGGCTTCTTCAGAAATTCCCAGGACTCGCTCCAGCAACACGCGGTGCAATTGGACAACATCAAGTTCGCGCTGCAACGCAGGAACATCCCGCAACGCATGCTGAATCACATCCTGCTTTGCCCGCATGAGATATGGCCCTTGACGCGTTACCGCGACGAACGCGGTGCCGTTTTCCCCGGCCTGCCCCAGCAGCGTGGTAGCACTGCGGCTCTCTGTGCGCAGGTCGATTCGGTCAATATCAAAGAACTGTCCTGCCGCTTCCAGCATGCGCTCGCGATCAAAGTCCAGCAGGCCATGGACAATCCGGTGCGTGGGAAGAATCACCAAGCCTCGGCTTTCCATGGGAATGAGCGTCATCATCACAAACTCGTGCGGCGCATTAAGATCGGAACTGCCTGACTCGGCGCGGCGTTCATTTCTATAGGCCAGCGCTGTTTCGTATCGGTGATGCCCGTCGGCAATCAGCAGCTTTTTATCCCGCATCTTCTGCTGCACGGCGTGAATGAGTGCCGGATCATGAATGCGCCACACTCGATGCAGAGTTTCATATTCATCCAGCAAAGAAATATCAGGGTCTTCTTCCATCCGAGATTTGAGCAGGCCTTCAATCTCATTGGCGGGATCGCTGTAAAGCATGAAGATCTGGCCAAAATGTGCTCGCGTGGCACGGAGCAGGTTCAGGCGGTCCGCGCGCGGCTTGGAGAGGGTTTGCTCATGGCGATGCACCACGCCATCGGCATAATCATGGATGCGGCCCAGCGCAATCAGCCCGCGGCGTTCCTGCAGATCGCGCGTTCCGGGCACGGTAAATGTCTGAGAATAGGCGTAAATACCTGGAACAGAGTCCTGTTTCAGGATGCCGCCGGAGCGCCAGTCGTGCAGATATTCAGCCGCGCGTGTATATACATTGAAGGCATCCGTATCGGTTTCGCCAGCCTTACCTAAAATGATCCGTACCAGATTATGTGTGCTCCGCTCATAATATTTTGACTGCATTTCCGGCGTAATCTTGTCATAAGGTTGGGTAAGCACGTCCTCCAGCTTTACCTGGTCAGGATCGTAGCGAAGCGCTTTGAATGGAATAATTTCAGCCATTTGCAGTTGGTCTATTGCATTCTACCAAGCGGCGCGGATAACCTGTTTCCAGCACTCAAACATCTAACACTAGCAGCAGCCGCAAAGACCAAAGGCAACGGTGCGATATCCAAGTTCCCGTGTCCTGTCTGGGGCCGCTGTGATAAAATCACGACAAAACGAGGTTCCCAAATGGCCCGCTTCGAACGCCGCGGGTATGGTGCAAACCGTTCCCCCGGGCACTCATTCAAGGCGTCTGTTACGCCAGTGATTCGTTGCGCGTTAACACTCGTGTGTTTTCTTTTTCTAACTATTGCCACCAGTGCTCAGGACGTGAACGTCCATATTGAGCCCAAACCTACTGCGCCCCCCAAAACTGCTGATACTAAAGAAGATGTCGGAAATGCCGATCCCGCTCTGAAGAACCATGCCAAGCCTGGTATATCTGTCGACGTAAATCTGGTGCTGGTCAATGTAACGGTAACTGATGACTGGAACCGCATCGTGACCGGGCTGGATAAAGAGAATTTTTCAGTCCTTGAGGGCAGTGAGGTCCAGCAGGTACGGCATTTTTCCAGTGAAGACGCTCCCATTTCATTGGGCGTGATCTTTGATATGAGCGGCAGCATGAATGACAAGATCATGAAAGCCCGCGAGGCGGTCATCGAATTTTTCAAGACGGCGAACCCGCAGGACGAATTTTTCATGATCACCTTCAATGATCGGCCGGAATTGCGCGCAGATTTCACCAAGTCCGTTGAGGATATTCAGGGCAAACTGGTCTATACCGTCCCCCAGGGCAGCACGGCCTTGCTAGACGCCATTTACATGGGCGTTAGCAAGATGAAAGACGCCCGCAATAGCAAAAAAGCGTTGTTGATCATCTCCGATGGCGGCGATAACCACAGCCGTTACACCGAAAACGAGATAAAAGCCATGGTGAAAGAGGCCGACGTGCAGATTTACTCAATCGGCATCTTCAGCATTGCCCCATCACAGCCGGAAGAAGTTGCCGGACCCGCTCTGCTGAGCGAAATTTCCAGTGTTACTGGCGGACGCTTGTTCACCATCAACAATCCCAACGAACTGGCGGATGTGGCTACAAAAATTGGAATAGAGCTGCGCAACCAATATGTACTCGGATACCGTCCAAACAACAAGGTTAAGGACGGTCACTGGCGCAAGATCAAAGTGAAGCTTAATCCGCCCAAGGGGTTGCCGCATCTAAATGTCTATGCCAGAACGGGATACTATGCGCCTTCGCAATAAAAAAGTTTTCGCAATAATGTTGTTTATACTGCTGGGCGCCACCTCTTTCTGGGGGACTCAGGGCCAAATCACAACGCCGCAGCAAGACCAGCGTATTCAAGCTACGCCGATACCACCAGATATTGATCCCTCTGATCCAGCTTTGCCAAGCTGGACGCCCAAACCAGCCACACCTGCTC
>JBARNL010000651.1:0-9265 GCA_049802955.1 Candidatus Angelobacter sp. | reverse complement strand
ATTCAGGAGCGGTTGAAATTCCTGAACGACGTTGGGCTCGAGTATCTGACGCTGGATCGGCTGGCTTCAACGCTGAGCGGAGGCGAAGCACAGCGCATTCAGCTGGCGACGTCGCTAGGGTCGCGGCTGGTGGGCGCGTTGTACGTGCTGGATGAACCGTCGATTGGGCTGCATAGCAGAGACACGGCGAGGCTGGTGTCGATCCTGCATGAGCTGCGGAATTTGGGGAATACGATTTTGGTAGTGGAGCACGATCCGGAAGTCATGCGCGCGGCGGATTTAATTCTGGACCTGGGCCCCGGCGCGGGCGAGAATGGCGGCAAAGTGATGGCGTCGGCGACGTATGAGCAGATTAAGGGGATGCCGCAGTCGCTCACGGGAAGATACCTGAACCAGGAGCTGCGGATACAGATTCCGCGAGATCGTCGGACGCCGGGCGTGCCCATGATAAGGATTGAAGGAGCGCGCGCGCACAATCTGAAAAATATCAACCTGGAGATACCGCTCGGCATGCTGGTGGCGATCACGGGCGTGTCGGGATCAGGGAAATCGACGCTGGTGCATGACGTTTTATATCAGGCCCTGGCCGCGGAAAAAGGCATTACTGCCGGCACAGGCCCTGCCGCAAGCGGATTTAAACGCGTCACCGGCGGCCAATATATTGCCGATATAATTTTGGTTGATCAAAGTCCCATCGGCCGGACTCCGCGCAGTAATCCCGTAACTTATATCAAGGCTTTTGACGCCATCCGTGAAGTGTTTGCCTCTGTTGCCGAATCTCACAAGCATGGTTACGGTGCTGGCCACTTCAGCTTTAACATTCCCGGTGGTCGGTGCGAAACGTGTCAGGGCGATGGCACAGTGACGGTGGAAATGCAGTTCCTTGCTGACGTCGAGCTCATTTGCGAAGACTGCAAAGGCACGCGCTATAAGCCGCAGATTCTCGACGTCCGCTATAAAGGCAAAAACATTCATGAGGTGCTGAACCTCACCGTGCGTGAGTCGCTGCAATATTTTGCCGGACACCCCAAGATCACTGACAAGATGCGCGTGCTGGAAGAAGTCGGGCTTGGCTACTTGCGGTTGGGACAGTCGGCCACAACGCTGAGCGGTGGTGAAGCGCAGCGCATGAAGCTGGCGGCGCATCTTGTTCCTACTGGACGCGCGCAGGGATTTGATCCTGCCACGCCGGAAGAAAAAGAGCAGCGCAAGCGTGCTCGTGCCGGCAAAGGCGCGCTCTATATCTTTGACGAGCCCACCACCGGTCTACATTTTGATGATGTGAGTAAGCTGCTCGCGGCCTTCCGCAAGCTGATTGACGCCGGAGGTTCCGTGCTCTGCATTGAACACAATCTTGATGTCGTCAAGGTTGCGGATTGGTGCATCGATCTCGGCCCTGAAGGCGGTGGTCGTGGCGGGCAGGTCGTGGTGGCAGGCCCCCCTGAAACGGTGGCAAAATCTGCAAAATCTCATACCGGAAAGTGGCTGGCGCGCATCTTAAAGAGCGAGAACTCTGGATCGAATGGGCATCACTAAAGCCATTGCCGCTGCGTTGCTGGCCAGCCTCGCTCTGCCTGTTCTCGCGCAGACACGCTCAATACATAAATCTCCGCCAGCCGCCACCGACGACGACCACGCTGCCGACGCGCTCAAAAGCGCCGAGTCTCTTCTGCAAAAACAGCAATACGCTCAAGCTGAAGAAAAGCTGCAAGCGCTAATCGTCACTCAGTCTAAAAATCCTCAAGCCTGGTTCGACCTCGGATTCGCGCAAAGCCATCAGGGCAAAACTGCGGAAGCCATCACCACATATAAAAAAGCCGTTCAACTTGATCCCAAATGGTTTGAAGCGCAGCAGAATCTTGGACTTGCGCTGGCCAAGTCCGGAGACTTCACCGCCGCCGCCACCACGTTAAAAATTGCAGTCACGCTCAAGCCGACCATCGGCGGCCAGCAGGCTCTCGCGGCGGCATGGCTTTCACTCGCGCAAGTCACGGAACAAAGCCAGCCGCAGGAGTCTCTCGCTGCCTACCAGAAAGCTGCTGAACTCGATCCTGCAAATTCTGAGGCTCAGCTCGGCGCCGCTCGCTTGGCAGAGCGCTTCGGCAACACCGCTGCCGCAGAGCAACAATATCTCAAGCTTGCTGCCGCCGGAAATAATGACAGCATTGAGCAGCTTATCGGCCTCTATCTAAAGCAAAAGCGCTTTGCCGACGCAGAAACCTGGCTGCACAAATACATCGCAGCTAATCCGCAGAACGCCGCAGCGCAACTCCAGTTAGGCAAGCTGCTGGCTGCTGAAGGCAAGTCGCAAGAAGCCATCGCCATACTTGAGCCTCTATATAAAGCTTCTCCCGATCCTAAACTTGCTCGTGATCTCGCAAGCCTTTATCTTGAAACTAAGCAATATCCCGCCGCCGCCGACCTTCTTCGTCCGCTGATCCAGCAGAGCCCGACGGACGCGCAGCTTCATCTCGACTACGGCACTGCTCTCATGCATCAGCTCAAGTATCCTGAAGCGCAGCCGGTATTGCTCAAAGCGCTTCAGCTCAACCCAGGCATGGTCCAAGCCTATTCCGATCTGGCCTACGCCGCGGAACAAAACAAAAACTATGAACTCACCAGTCGCGTTCTTGATGCGCGTGCCAAGCTTCAGCCGGAAACTCCGGCCACATACTTTCTTCGCGCCACCGCGTACGATAATTTAAGGATGTACAAACCCGCCGCGGCAAACTATAAGCTCTTTCTGGGGGTCGCGGGCGGCAAATTCCCTGACCAGGAGTTTCAGGCTCGCCACCGGCTCAAGGCGATCTTACCGGACTAACGATGCCCAACCTCATTTCCATCATCATCTTGCTCGCGCTGTCGCTCGCCGCCAACTCAGAGCAAAAAACCGTGGACCACCTCAAGGCGGAGGCGGAGCATGCTGCACCTGAGCATCAAGGGCGGCTGTACGCTGAAATTGCTGACCGGCTCGTCGCCGTTGCCGATAAGCAGTTTACTGACAGTGAATCGGTCAAAGGTCATGCCACGGTACAGGAAATTTTGCAGTATGCCACCAAGGCGCATGATCTCGCCATCCAAACGCGCAAGAAGATGAAAGATACGGAAAAATCTCTGCGCGAGTGTCACCGCCGCCTGGACAACCTGAAGCGCACTCTGGCTGCGGAAGACCGCCCCAGAGTTGAGGCCGTGGAAAAACAATTGGCAATACTGACTGAAGACGTGCTTGAATCCATGTTCGCCCCGCCGGAAAAAAAGAAGGACCACAAATGAAAATCGCTGCCAAAATTATTTTTCTGTTATTACTGTTGAGCGTGGTCGCCTCCGCCAAACGGCGTGATCCGCTGACAGAAGCCGAGGCAGACCAGCTTCGCGAGTCCGCCATGGAGCCTTATAAGCGAATCCAGCTTATGATCAAGTTTACTGAGGCGCGGCTCACCTCCATTGACCAGGTGCGCCTTGATCCCAAGCAGGCGGCGGACCGCGGTAAGCAAATTCATGATCTGCTGGAAGACTTCACCAACCTGCTCGATGAAATCAATGACAACCTTGATCAGTATGAAGGCCGCCCGTTGGATAAAGACGCCGTCAAGCAATATCACAAGGGCTTAAAGGAATTGATAGACGCGGATGCGCGCTTTGACATCAGGCTGAAGAATCTAAAGTCAGCCAGTGAAACTGATCCTGTCACAAAAAAAGAAGCGCCCGATTTCCGCTTTGTCCTGCAGGACGCCATGGACTCGCTCAAGTCCAATGCTGATATGGCGCGGGAATATATGGAAACCACGCACGATCAGAAGGGTTCTAATAAAAAATAGTTTGATAAGTTTAGATTTCCAAAAAAGTTTCCTGCTTCTCTTATTGATTCGTGTTTATTCGCGTGCATTCGCGGCTAGTTTCTGATCCAGATGACTTCCACCCTCAATCAGATTTTTGAGCAGGCATATCGCGATCTCCGCCCCCGTGCGCCTATCCCGGAATTTGAGGTCCGCTTCTACCGCTTTGCCAACATCAATTGCACCATCCGCCTGCGCCAGGGGCGCATTTTTGTCCGGCTGTCCGATCTTCTTGAAGGCGCGCCGGAGCCGGTGCTCTATGCCATCCTGCACATCCTCATTGCCAAGCTTCATCGCAAACCTATCGACGCCGTCCATGCCGCGCGTTACCGCAAATACACCGGCAGCCGCGCCATGGCGCAGAAGTCGCAACTCATTCGCCGGCTTCGCGGACGCAAACGCATTGAAAGTCCCCAAGGCAAGCATTACGACCTCGACCAGATTTTTGACGACCTGAATCTCCGCTTCTTCCACGGCCTTATGGCCCGACCGCAAATGACTTGGAGCGGCAACAAGTCCCTGCGAAGTCTGGGCCACTATGATCCCGCGCACAACACCATCGTTGTCAGCCGTGTGTTTGATTCCCCGCGCGTCCCGCTCTATGCCATTGAGTATCTCGTCTATCATGAGATGCTGCACCTGCGGCATCCCGTCAAGCTTCGCGGCAGCCGGCGCTTGGTTCATCCCGCTGCCTTCCGGGAAGAAGAGAAACTCTTCCCGCAATTCAAAGAAGCTCAGGAATTTCTGAAACGGTTGGGAACTCTGGATTAGTTTAGCCGCAAACCTTCAACTCAGATCATCGCTATGGATCGCCCTCGCCGCGCGATTCGATTTTCACGGAAGTCTAACGCGAGCAGACCGCTGAGAACTTGGCTGATACCTTTTGGCTCTTGATACCTTTTCGCTACTGGACCATGGACGACGGCCACACTTGAAATGTCGCCTCAGAAAACATGCTATCCCGAATCCCGAAGGCGAGCCTTGGTGAGCCTAGCGGTGACGGATCGGCTCCGCTGCCGCATCGTGTTAGCTAAGATGTCCGCTAGCTCCCAAGACTGACACTCCTTCTCGTGCAGCCGCGAATTAGGACCGGGAGCCCGGCACACGCGGTGTTCGCGCGATAGATGGGAGTGCGAGGCCGGAAGGGCGGGTTTAATTTATAAATCCGGCGGGTCGATACCATCCAACAAGCCACGCACCGCCTACACAGCTATCGGCAACTGTCTCGCATTTCCAACCGCCGCCAATTCCTCCGCGGTCGCGCGCAACCGATACAGCGGCACCGAGTTCGTCGCCAGCCGCATCTTGTATGGCTGCTCGCCTGTCAGGTAATCGCAATCCATCACGTCCACAAGAGACTGCCGGGTAATCTCATAAATGAGCGCCAGCGCCGGTGAATGTTTCTGATACTCTGCCGCAAACCAACCTGTATAAAACCGCCGCCATCCACCATCGCGCAGCGTTACCACTGCGGCAGCAATCGTTTCGCCATTTTCCAGCGTAAAGATTTCAAACACGTCCGGCATCATAGCGGCTGCGCTCACCAAAAATTCTTTCCTTGCAGGATCGTGGAACAAACTGGACTCACTCTGCTCTGCCTTGGCGGCGTAAATCCAACGCAGAAGCTCCGGATTCCCCCCGTCATACGTTCGCAACCGAAATCCCAGTCTTTCCATCCTTCGCAGATTGCGTGCCAGCCTGGTATGGGCAGCGGCAAACTCATCCGCTGAAATCTGGGCACAGCTCACACCGGGCGCAGCCGCAAACGGCAACAATTCCAGTTCGTCTGTCACAACGTTGCGATCACTTTCCCGCAACGCTTGAATTTCCAGTGGTCGCCCCAACTCACCGAGCGCTGCTAGCGCCGCCCGCAAAACCTCGTCGTCTCCCCGATGCGGAAATGCCCGATAGTCGAACAGCTCTTCTCCCAGCAGCCTTATCGTGCCATCGCTCCGCCGCAGGGCCGCCGGGACAATCGCCGCTCCGCGCTCACACTCTGCGCAGATTACATAAGGCTCTTCCCTCTCGACGAACCATTCCGCGGCTAGCAGGTTCAACTCAAAGTTCTGAAAAATTGTGTACCGGCCATGCCGGCAGAGCTCTTCCCACAGGGGGCGAATTTGCAGCATCTCATCGGCTGATCGGCAAATAGTGATTTTCGGGCTTTGAGTCACGTAGGTAAGACGCTGTAAAGCGAGCACCGGGATGTGTGGCTTTGGCGGGGATGTTCCAAGGCGCCGAGGGAGCATAGTATCGATATCAGACGGAGAGTGAAGATGCCGGCCTTCAAGTTTAAAAGCGCGGTTCTTGCAGCTGTAGTGATATTGCTGTGCATTGTCGCTCCACGACTCTCTGGTCAACGCGAGAAAGACCCACATCGTCCTGCCTGCACCAGCGCCGCCTGCCAGAAGATCGAGTCTTTTTTGAAAGCTAATTTTTGTGGCGCTTCACCGTTCGGGAATGGGCCTAAGAACGGCTGTGATACTCGTTATGCAAAACAATTGCTAACCGGCGTCAACGTAATCGCAGCTTTTGATTGCGAAACGAGCGTAACCGACGGCAGGCCGAAATGCCGGCAGCGCAGTGAGCCATCGCCGGCAACCCGAAGCATTCTGGTGCGTGAAATGCGACGACTCGGCTTACCGGCAAACGCGGAGAAAGACATCTACTTTACGGTCTGGCAGCCGCCGTCCGCGAAATGGTTCCTTGCTGCGGCGGACTATGGCCAGGCAACTGGCAGTGATCTTGCGCTCTGCCAGGTCATTCTGGTGCTTAATCCCGGTGGCCGCCTCCAGGCGTTGCGAAAAGTGCAGTTCCAAAAAACAAACGCTGACAAACCCACCGTGACCACGTGGTTTCCGCTCGGTATAGCTGACGTGGACGGCGACGGTCAGTCAGAGATCATTTTGGAAGGAGACGCCTACGAGGACCACTGGCTCGAAGTCGACAAGATGCAGGGCGGTGGGTTCAGGAAAGTCTTTTCCGGCCTTGGGTATTATTTATAGGACTGATGCTAAATGAGGCTCGGTGCTCACAGCTGGGTACGCACCGCTCCGGGGTGTGAGCGATTCCTGCTGGTATTCCCAGACACTTCAAATCACCTCAAAGATGACCCCCGGGCTTGTTAAATAACCTCTGCCAATCCTAATTGACAATAATTCCTCCGCCTGTAATTCGATAATGCGGATACGTATCTGTATTCAACGTGAGATAGATTACAGAGTCGCTGGGCAGCCGCTGGTATTGTCCGGTGAGCGTATCGATGAGAAGTTGACCTTTATAATTGCCGCAATACGGTACATTGAAAACAAAATACTTGTCACCTGGAAGGAATACGCTCCTCAACATCTCGGCGCAATAAAAAGGTCCCTTGAGCCCCCTCCCTTGTGACAGCCAGGTAAGACCTGGACCTGATCAACAGTTTCTGCGACCCGCTATTTCCATCCACAACCAGCTCGGCGCCTTTAGAAGAAAGAACTCCGCCTTCATAATCAATGATGGAAAAAGAATAGAAAGGTGCATCAACGACGTTGCGGGCACCTTTCCCAAGGCGAATATCCCTGCCCTTGGGCGCGTCAATATCGATTACACTTTTTCCATCGAAGTACCTGAGCTGTAAATCTCCGACCTCCGTCGGCGTTGAAAAGTAGATTCCAGACTTGAGGCCGAAGAAATAGGTAAAAGCTTGAAAGGGCTTTAAAACAACCTGAAGACTGCCCGACTCAATATCGCACTTCCAGAGCTCTCCTTTGCCCGAAAACAGCTGCGACCCTTTTGACTCGTAGTACTCATCTCGAATCAAATAAAGAACTTTTGAGTCTTTTGACCATTGGAAATCGTCATCCCGAAAAAACTCCTTGCCAAGTGGTTTAGGTTCTCTGTAAATCGAATCGACTGCAGTTATTTGCCGGAGAAATGACTTGGTTCCAACAACCACTAATCGTCCATTATGACGACTGCAATCTTTTTGTTATCGGGCGAAACCAGAAAGTTCTTTATCTGGCCGCGCATTAACGTCGGTGCCTGTGGATCAATCTGGTCGGAGTATTTCAGCTCGTTGCCAATCGAATAGAAGAACTCAGTGTCCGCCGTGGCCTGAAAGGAAGCTGGACGAAAGTCGACGATGTTGGAGGGTATCTCGCTGGAAGTAAAAGTCAGCCATAGTGCTACGTACAGAGCTAAAGGAACAAAGATCACCACCCCAGCAACGAGGGCCATCCGTTTTCTCAAGCGAGCCATACAGAGCCTCATGCAAACACGCTAAGTCCCTAATCGTCCAGATTGTACAGCGAGAGGGGAAGTGTCTCATTAAGCGTAGCCCTCCAGCGCCGAGGTCAAGGGGTGTTAGTTCGTAATCGCTTTTCCATTTCGGTCTTCATTTTCAATTTGTTGACTGCCCACCTGCTCGCTCGGTACAATTTCTAATTGAAAATGAAATTGAATTTCATTTTCATAATCGAGATCTTAATCCCATGCTCTCCGCCCTGGTTGTCACATTGCGTGAAGGCGTTGAAGCCGCGTTAATCGTTGGCATCACGCTGGTTTACCTGTCCAAAATAGGCCGCCCTGACCTGCGCCGCACCGTCTATTATGCGCTGGTCGCCGCCCTGTTTGGCAGTATCGCCGGCGCGGTCGCCCTCTCTTACGCTCCCATCAACCAGGACAAAGTTGAAGGCTGGGTCATGCTGGTGGCCGCCGTTTTCGTCGTGAGCATGGTCATTTTCATGATGCGCGCCGCCCGCAAGCTCAAGGGCGAGATTGAAAATAAGGTCGGGTCCCTGGCCGGCGATGGCTCCAAGTGGGGGCTCTTTGCTTTTGTCTTCCTCATGGTATTTCGTGAAGGCATTGAGACGGTGGCAATTCTCGCCGGCGTTTCGCTCAACTCCACCGAACTCATGAGCTTTCTGGGGACGCTTTCCGGCGTCGCTCTGGCCGTAATCTTTGGCGTAATGTTCGTCAAGGGCAGCGTCCGAATCGACCTGCGCAAATTTTTCAAAATCACGACGGTCATTCTTTTCTTTGTTGCCGCGCAACTGATTATCTCCGGCCTGCATGAGCTTTCTGAATCCGGCGTGCTTCCCTCCAGCAAGCGCGAGATGGCCCTCATCGGCCCGATTGCCCGCAACGACTATTTCTTCCCTGTCACCATGCTGGCGCTGGTGGCATTGATGGTTCTGCTGGAATATCGCCGGCGCAAGCCGCAAGCCGCAGTCGCCAGTCAGGCTGCCACCAAAGCCGAAGAACGCAAGCTCCAATGGACAGCCAAGCGTGAGCGCCTGTGGGCTGTGCTGGTCTGCGTTACGGCGTTTATTTTTATCACGACCATTACCGCTGAAGTGATTTATGCAGAGGCCCCTCCGCCGCTCTCACAAGCCACAGAAGTAACTTTCACCAATGGTAAAGCGGTGATTTCCACCAAAGATATTCCG
>JBARNL010000650.1:0-2344 GCA_049802955.1 Candidatus Angelobacter sp. | reverse complement strand
CGGCATAAGGGTTCATGCCGCTGACGAACATGTGATGGCCCCAAACCATGAAACCCAAAGCGCCAATCGCCAGCGTTGCGCCGACCATGGCTTTATACCCGAAGACCGGCTTCCGCGCGAAGACCGATAGCAGATGCGAGGTCACGCCCATCGCCGGCAGGATGGCGATGTAAACCTCCGGATGCCCGAAGAACCAGAAGAGGTGCTGCCACATCAGCGGCGAACCGCCGGAGTGATTGATCGCTTTGCCGCTCACCATGAGTCCGCCGGGAATAAAGAAGCTTGTTCCTGCATGGCGATCAAGCAACAGCAGGACCACCGCAGCGAGCAATATTCCGAAGGCGAGAAGGATCAGAATCGCGGTGACAAACCATGACCAGCATGTCAGTGGCATGCGCAGCCACGTCATCCCGGGAGCACGGTGATAAATAGTAGTGGCAATAAAGCCGACCGCGCTCATTAAAGAAGATAGACAGAAAAGGCCGATGCTTATCAGCCAAAGATCCGTGCCTGGCCCTTGTCCAGGACCCGCCGAGGCAAGAGCGCTGAGCGGCGGATACTGCGTCCATCCTGCTCCGGACGCGCCGCCCGGAACGACGAAAGCGGCCATCAAGACGAAGAATGAAACAAGAGCTGTCCAGAAGCCCGCTGCAGTGAGGCGAGGAAAGGCCATATTCGACGCGCCCAGTTGCAAAGGAAGAAAGAACGTCCCAAAGCCGGCTTGCGGGACGGTTGACAGCACAAAGAAAACCATCAGCGTTCCATGCATGGTGAGCTGCGCCAAATAATTTTCCGGCTTGATCTCACCCACAAAGGGAAGTGTTGCCTTGGGCCAGACCAGATGGATGCGCATCAGCAAGGAAAGCCACGCGCCTACCAGAACCGCGGCCAATGATAGAAAAAAATATCCGCGGCCGATGACTTTATGGTCGGTGCTGAAGATATGGCGGCTTTTCTGAAATCCCGAGCGGAGCGAGGGATCCCTATTCTCACCAGAAGTCATAAGGAATATTGTTTTCTCATTATCAGTAGCTATGACCGCGTGAATCACACTTTCCGACCTAGAACCATTAAGCTGATAGGTTTCTTTCTTGCGCTCGGGATTTCAGAAAAGCGATTTCAATGCGCTCTCAGCCACTTCTCAAATTCCTCTTCGCTCACCACCCTCACCATGGCGCGCATCCGATAGTGACCCATGCCACACAATTCAGCGCAGGCAATCTCGTAGCTTCCTATCTGTGTGGGAGTGAAATGTGAATGAATCTCCATTCCCGGAACGGTGTCTTGCTTAAACCGCATGGCTGGAATAAAGAGACTATGGATCACGTCCTGCGCTCGCAAATGCAGGTGTACGCTGTGACCGACAGGAACAATCATCGCTGTAGACAGGATGTCGTCGCGTCCGGCGGGATCGCTTGGATCGATGCCTAAAGGATTGCCTTCATCGGCCCTGGCAAACTTCTGGGCGTTTATTCGACCAAAAACTCCATCGGCTCCGGGATAGCGGAAATACCACTGGAACTGCGCTCCCGTGACCTCGACTTCGATTTCACCAGACTGCTTTTCTGCAGGCATCATGCGTGACCACAAATGCTCGCCGGAAATGTTGAACCAGAAAAAGAGGACAGTGATTGCCAGAGTCCAGGTAACTTCCATCCGCCAGCTTCCATCGGAAACTTTGCCCTCGGCATGTGGCTTTTTTGATAGGACAAAGATCAGAACTAAGTGACCGATAATAAATAGCGCCCCAAATATCCAGAACGCGACCCTGAATTGATGGTCGATTGAGCCGGAGATTGCCGAGGCCCCTGCCGGGAACCAGTAAGGATGCGCCAGAAAAAGATAGGCACAGCCGATGACGATGAGCAGCAGCGCGAGCCGGAGCGCTCTAGACATTATTTCCGCCGATGGCCATTCTTCACCATCTTAACGAACTCCTGGTGGACGCGTGTGTCGTCTGACAATTCGGGATGAAAGGTGGCCGCCAGTATCTTACCCTGGCGAACCAGCACGGGATCACCGCCAGCCGTCGCCAGAACTTCAACGTTTTTTCCTGTGCCAACAATCTTTGGCGCGCGGATGAACACCATTTCCAGTGGCTTTTGTCCTAGCTTGCTCTCGGCTTCACGGATTGAGCTTTCAAGCTGGCGCCCGTAGGCGTTGCGCCGGATACGTATGTCCATTGCATTCAGGGATTGCTGCGGAGGATTTTCAACATGCTTTGCTAGCAGAATAGCGCCGGCGCATGTCCCGAATGTAGGGTTGGTGGAAACAAAGTCGCGCAGCTTTTCCAGAAAACCGCGCTCCGTCAGGAAGTTCAGAAATGTGCTGGACTCCCCGCCGG
>JBARNL010000649.1:0-3041 GCA_049802955.1 Candidatus Angelobacter sp. | reverse complement strand
GGGCGAGTTTGAACTGATGCTGTCAGACCTGATGATGGCTGAGCTCGATGGAATCGCGCTGCTGGAGCGTTCAAAAGAGAAATACCCAGACATGCCGGTGATTATGGTCACCGCGGTCCATGACATTTCGGTCGCGCTGGCGGCCATCCGCAATGGCGCGTATGACTATCTGCTGAAACCGTTTGAGCGTGAGCAGCTTCTGGCCATGGTTCGGCGCGCCCTGGAGCACCGCCGCTTAAAGCTGGAAAACCGGGCATATCAGTCAAACCTTGAATCCCTGGTGGCGGCGCGCACGGAACAGCTTCGCCAGGCCATGACTGATCTTGAACGCTCCTATGACATTACGCTGGAAGCCCTAGGCGACGCGCTCGACTTAAAAGACGCCGAGACTGAAGGCCATTCCAAACGCGTCACGGCATTCACCATTGCCATTGCGCGCGCCATGGGGCTTTCAGGCGACAAAATCCGCGTAATCGCCCGCGGCGCTTTCCTGCACGACATCGGCAAAATGGCGATTCCAGACGCTATCCTGCGCAAGCCGGGCGCGCTTACTGAAGCTGAAACGGAAATCATGCGCGAGCACTGCTTTCGCGGATACCAGATGCTCAAGAAAATTCCTTTCCTGTCAGAAGCCTCTGAAATCGTGTACTCGCATCAAGAGCGCTTTGACGGCACCGGTTACCCACGCGGCTTGAGCGGCCAAACCATACCGCTGGGCGCCCGTATTTTCTCCATTGCTGACACGCTCGATGCCATCACTTCAGACCGGCCTTATCGCGCGGCCCAAACGATTCAGGTAGCTCGTGAAGAAGTAGAGCGGTTCTCCGGTCGGCAGTTTGACCCCGAGGTTGTCCGTGTCTTCCTGGATATGCCGGACACCATCTGGGAAGATCTACGCAAAGAAATCAATTCCCAGATCGATCATTTCACCTATCCCATGAAGCAAGTAGCCGCCCTGGCTGGTACAAGCCGCTCGATTTAAGCTCAATTCCCTGTTTTCGATAAGCCTTCAATCTGTATATGGAAACAGGCCTGCGGTGCTGCAATTTCCCGGCAGAGGCACTAGAATTATCGCTGGCCTTAGATTGGAAGGTGCTCATGGCTGTGCTTACGGATGCAGAAATCCAGCAGGAACTAACTTCGTTGAATGGTTGGCAGCGTAACGGAAGCGCGATCCAGCGAGTCTTCCGCTTTCCTGACTTCAAAGCGGCAATGCAGTTCGTTAACAAGATTGCTGAAGCGGCGGAGCAGGCCAACCACCATCCCGATATCGATATTCGCTATAACACGGTCACCATGGCCCTGGTGTCACACGATTCGGGGGGAGTTACAAAACGCGACGTTCGAATGGCCGGCACGATCAACCAGATTGCCGGTTAGCTTGATTGGGCCTCTTCCAGGGCTTTGGCCACGCGATCCAAATTCTGCTGGATGGTCTCCAATTGGTCTTCACAGAATTTGTTGAATTCGCTCAGCGGGTCGCCATGTTCCATCAAATGGTCTAGGAAGTGGCGAACGCGTTCGCGGCCTTTTTCGCTGGCAAAGACCAGCGCCAGTCCACTTAGCCCCAGTAATGTTGCCGGCAGAAACCAGTTTTTCATCTCATATTCCCTTTCTGGGGGAAGCGGCACTTGCTGAGACTATGATGCTCCAAAATGGCTGCGAAGTGTACCTCTGGACAGTTACTTTAGTAATGTCCTGATTCCTGCAACACCATGGCCGAATTCTTAAGACTCAACCAGTGGCGCGGCGTACAGCTTTACAAAAATTGTGCATTCCAAAGCAGCTTTTCAGAAACTTCTACGCATCTCACGGGTCAAGATTCCTAAAGCCATTGAGGTGGAACGTCATGCAGGCAAAGTGGATAGCCTCCGTTTGTGCCGTTGCTCTGATTTTTGGTCTGGCAGCCATTGGTCAGGAAAGCGGCGGTTCGAACGATCCGGTTCTTAAATCACGTCCAAACGATAGAAACACTCCGCCCCCGCAGCAGGGGCCAGCCGCTTATCCCGGATCGGGCAATTCGTCGTCAACTTACGGGGCGCCTCCAAACGCCATTCCTGACGGATCACGATTCATCATCAAGCTGAAAGATATCCTCGACACCAAGAAGATGCAGGACGGCAAGCACTTTAAAGCCGAGCTGCGCGAAGATCTGGTGACGCCGAGCGGATTAATCATCCCGAAGGGCCGGACCATTAAGGGACATGTGGGACGATTTGAGCACGGTTTTACGGGCTCCAAGATGCAATTGGCGCTGGATGAAATCGAAACCCGCAATGGCTGGGTTCCGCTGATTGGGACCGTTACAGGCGTTCCGGGAGACCCCTCTATCAAGGCGACCGGCGAAGAAGGCGAAGTGTATCGCAAAGGCCCCGACAAGAGAAAAGTTGTGACCGACGCTGCCATTGGCGCGACTGTGGGCGCGGTTTCTGGATCGGTGATCGGTGGGAAAAAGGGCGCGGCAATTGGGGCGGCAGCGGGCGCGGGCCTTGGAACAGGAACCAGCTATCTGTTTAAAGGCGGTGAAATGAAGCTGGATAAAGGCACACAGCTTGAAGTCCGTCTTGACCGCGATTTGGTCGTCCCAACTCACTAAAGAACCATCGCGTTTTCAGGGCCGTGAACGCAGGTGAGAGTCAGGACCTGAATTCACGGTCCTTAGTGTTGCCTCAAGCGCGGAAGATTTTAAAGGGCAAAGTTTCCTTAAGTTTCGTCTTCCACCGACACTTAGTCGCAGAAATTGCGTCTAAGCTACCATGAGACCTCGCTCCGCAGGACGCCGTTCTGATACCGCCGGGCGTCACTTTGGTATTTGTATGCTTGCGGTCGTTTTATTCCTTGTGTTACTGATGTGGTTTTTCAAAGGCCATCAGAACTCCCAACCTCTGCCGCAGCGGCCGCCGGGGATACTCCACGCGGTCTGAGTTGTCGGGTCCTTACCACAGGGCAAACGCATCTTAATTCGTTTTGTAAGCTGTAACCGCAGGCAGAGCAATATATGCGGCTAAACTCGGGCACCAACGTGAGAAATATGGCTTACA
>JBARNL010000648.1:0-2254 GCA_049802955.1 Candidatus Angelobacter sp. | reverse complement strand
CTGCGAAATGAGTACGTGATCGCGGCGATTGGAAAAGTGCGCCGGCGCGATGCTGACACCGTCAACCCGAATATTGCTACCGGCGAAGTTGAAGTCACCGTTGGCGAGCTCAAGCTGCTCAATGAATCCAAGCTGCCGCCGTTTTTGCCCAGCGAAGCGGGGCCGATTAACGAGGAAGTGCGGCTCAAGTACCGTTACATCGACCTGCGCCGCGAGAAGATGCAGGCCAATATCCAGCTGCGGCACAATGTGGCGCTGGCCATCCGCCAGGACCTGGCCTTGCGCGGTTTCCTGGAAATTGAAACGCCGTTCATGACACGCAGCACGCCGGAAGGCGCGCGCGATTACCTGGTCCCCAGCCGCGTGCATCCGGGAGAGTTTTACGCGCTGCCGCAGTCGCCGCAGCTTTTCAAGCAGATATTGATGATCTCCGGGTTCGACAAATATTTCCAGATCGTGCGCTGCTTCCGTGATGAAGATCTGCGCGCCGACCGCCAACCGGAATTTACGCAGATAGATCTGGAGATGAGCTTCCCGCAGCCTGATCGCGTGTATGAAGTGGTGGAAAGCTTCTTGAAGGCGGCATTCAAGGCCGCTGGCCTCGAGCTGCCGACGCCCTTTGTGCGCATGAGTTACGACCAGGCCATACGGCAATACGGGATTGACAAGCCGGACATGCGCCTGCCCGCAATGACCGATATTCGCACGGCCTTCACCGATGAAGACCTGGCCGATCTGCGCATTGACGGCGGCTTGAACATGGTCGGTATCAGAATTCCCAACGTGGGCAAGATTTCTGATCGCGAGAAAAAAGAGCTGCGCGCGCTTTCTGAAGAACTTGCCCGGCGCAACAAAGATTTTGCCGGAGTGCTCTATGACTTTGCGCAGATGGAAAAGAAGCGTCCGCAAGTGGCGGCTAAAATCCGCGAGCTGTGCGGCGCCGCAACGGACGATTTTATTGTCCCCGTTGTCGGCATTGCAACCGAAGGCAAGACGCGGTCGGCGGCCAACCAAAAAGCGCAATACACTTCCGGCGGCGAAGCGCGGCTGGAGCTAGCCCGCAAGTACGCCGATAAGCACAAAGCATTTGAGCGCACGGGCGACGTCTCTCGCGATTTCAAATTTCTCTGGGTCACCGACTTTCCCATGTTCGAGTATGACGACAAGGAAAATCGCTGGAATGCGGCGCATCATCCTTTTACGTCGCCACATGAGCAGGACATGGACAAGCTGCAATCCGATCCTGGTTCCGTGCGGGCGCTGGCCTATGACGTGGTGTTGAATGGCACGGAGCTGGGCTCGGGCTCAATCCGTATCCATCGCCAGGATATTCAAAGTCAGATCTTCACCGCCCTGGGCATGACCGACGAAGAAGCCCGCGCACGCTTTGGCTTCTTTCTGGACGCGCTGGAATACGGCACGCCTCCGCACGGCGGAATTGCGCTGGGGCTTGATCGTATTGTGATGATCCTGGCCGGCGAAGACAGCCTGCGCGAGGTAATTCCTTTCCCCAAAACCGCGAAAGCAATTGACATGATGGTGGATGCACCCACTCCGGTCAACGAGGCGCAGCTGCGGGATTTGGGAATCGCATTGAGAAAATTGCCCTAAGAGGATGATTTAAATGCTTCTTTTCCACCTCTATCCACAGTGCTGCACCATTCTTCGGCATTGCTCTCCGGCGCGACGGCAGGTAGATTCGCAATACCAGTTTTAAGCCGCTTTGTTCAGAGTTTTTACCAGCCCACAATTTCACTAGATCGCACGCCGAGTCGCCGGAACCGAGACTTTATTGTGGATAAAATCTCCGAGGTATCAAGGGAGAAACTATCCAGATATCGGTCGCTTTCCGGTAAAGGACGGGAAACAAACTACTTGGGTGACGTGGCAGCGTTTAGGCAGCTAAGGTACAATAGATTGTATAAGACTCTTGACACGCACAATATACAGGCGTAAGTTTCCAACACTACGGTTGTTCTGGCCGGATCCGCTGCAAGCCAAAATGGGTCACAGACAGCCTGAAGACTACCCGGCGTCAGAGGTGCCGCCGGAAACAATAATCGCGGTGAACTTTATATTTTCGTGTGCGCATCACCGGCCCAGCCGGTGCTGCTTAACCGTGCTTTGGGGGAGATAGGCGTATGGAGATGAACTGGTCACGTTGGTTTCATTGTGAATCGAGTTTTGGCCTGCTGTTGGTTCCAAGCCAGCCTGGAGTGTTTGCCCTTGCGGAAGAAGTTGTGCAGGCGGTAGG
>JBARNL010000647.1:0-2419 GCA_049802955.1 Candidatus Angelobacter sp. | reverse complement strand
GCCATGCAGCAGCCATATGCCGTCAGACCACCATAGCTCGGTCTATTTTATGTTCCACTCCCATGAGCCAAGGCGGGCGGCAACCTGGGCAAATTGCAAACGCCGCTCGCTGGTGTGCAGGGCTTCGCGGGTTTGCCGGGTTTCTGAGATGTCCTGAAAAATCACCGTCAGGCCCAGCGACCCGGGATAACCGGAAATCGTGTACCAGCGGTTGAGCCGGGGATAAAACATTTCAAAATGTACCGTCTCGCGCTCGCGCATTGCTTTCTTGAAATTCACTTCAAGATCAGTGCCCACGCCGTCAAGGAAGAGTTCCCACAGGTTGCGGCCGGTCATTTCCGCAACCGTAGAACCGCTCAGCCGCGCTCCAGTGGGGTTCACGTAGTTGATGGTCCAGTCAGGGCTGTAGGAAATAAAGCGGTCCTAAGCGTTTCCGCCAACTGGCTCTGGCTTTTTAGAGCGGCCATTTCCGCCGCCGACTTCTGCAAGGCAACGCTGGTGATCAACAATGAGACCAAAACAAAAAGAAAAACCTGAACGAACGCATTTGGTCCAAAGCTAAACGAGTAGTAAGGCTGCAAGAAAAAGAAATTGGCCAGCGGCGGCATAAAAGAAGAAAAAGAGTAAGTGAACGTGAGATTGCCGCCTTGAAGGGTGTATTCATTTGGCTGTACAGCTGACATATTTTTCTCCTTTTTATGATCGTTAGTCTTGAGCCTCCCTGGGGCCGTACGATTGCGCCGTGCCCTGCGCATGGACGCAGATCGGCGATTCAGTCCGTTGACCGGCGCGTCGTCCGAGCGGACCCGTTGTTTTTCCGGCTCATAGATGAAGTGATTCATAGGAAGAAAGTGTTTCAAAACAAATTACCGTAGACGTATATTTTGAGAGGGGGAAAAAAGGGCAGCGGAATTCCGCTGCCCTCTCGATTTACACAAAGCATTTTGGCTTTTCTACGGCTGCGTATCGATAACAGTTACCACATTGCCTACTGATGCTGAGCCAAAGTTCGGACTGCTGATGTACAGCGAGTGGTGTACCAGGTCGATGACAGAATCCGACGGGTTAGGCTCGACCGGCAGACGGTTAACGATCTGCCTGGTGTTACCGTCAATAATGTCAACAAAGTTCTGGCTTTGAAATGCGTTGGCTACATAGATCCGGTTGGTGAAAGGATTCACCGCAACTGGGGCCGGATTCGGGTCGGTTGCTATGGTTCCAATCACCGTGTTGGTGTTGGTGTCAATGATGGCAAGATTGTTGGTGTCCGGGGTGAATCCTTCATTCGACGCGTAGGCCAGATGCCGCAGAAAATCAATTCCCACGCTGGTAGTGAAATTTCCTGTTTGGATCTGGGCGAGCAGGGCATCGGTATTCCCATCGAACACAAATACCTTCCCGATGAAGTTTTGCGAAGGCACGTACACACGGTTGGTGGAGATATCGACGGTGGCTTTCTCGGCAAACGGCACCGAGAGCGTGTTTCTCACGGTATTTGTATTCCCGTCGATAATAGTCACTGTATTGGGAAAAAATGAGCTTACATAAATTTTATTGGTCCGGGGATTTACGGCGATCCCGTTGGCGGCAGGGACCGGAATGCTGGTAATAATCCGGTTGCTGCGCCCAACGGCTACAACATACACCAGGCCGGCGCGCGGATCGCTCGCATACAACCTGGAAGTAACCGGGTTGACCGCCACTCCATCGAATTCAGGATTTGCTCCGTCAGGTCCCGGCGGGAATGTAATGGTGTCTACCACCGTATTTGATTCTTCGCTGATCACTTGAATGGTGGGTGTTGAGAAACTTGCAACATAAACGAGCCGTGTCAGGGGATCGGCGTCGAGTGCTGTTGGAACTGGCACCGGTATGGTGGCAACGGTTGATTCGGCAAAACTCTGGCCTGCGAACAGCAGGGCTGGTAGAAATGCGGCGATTTGCAACAAACGTCTTACTGGTTTCATTTTTTTATATCTTTCCCCCTGGACGCACCGCGCTTCCCTAGGGGTGCGGTAATCGCCTGCGTGCAGGTACTTTGCTTTCTTGCGAGGTGAGATGCTGCTGGATTTCTGGCAGGATGTCAGGGTTCCGCGCGTGCCGCGATGAGCAGAGAGAAATAAATTTACTTACAGAAAAGTACTAAGGCAGGTTCTCCCCTTCGCCCGTCGCGGTTGGATGTCATACCCTGATGATCAATAACGGTTACGGTATATTTCTTTTGTAAATATAAGAACACTAATCATCTCCTGATTAATGCTTTCGCAGCCTCCGCTCCCAGATGATCTTCAATTTGCGTGTGACGCAGTTGTCGCATACAGCGCAAGCCACAGAAACAACAAGGTTTAACCCATCGGGACCGTCCCTCGGCTGTGACTTCGGCCGCCTGGAGTGTCACAACGTGGCACAGAGATGCCGC
>JBARNL010000646.1:0-5283 GCA_049802955.1 Candidatus Angelobacter sp. | reverse complement strand
TTTGCGAGCGGTGCATTGAGCGCTGGCGGAGGAATGGCCTTCAATACTTTGCTCGGCTACATCGGCATCGAACAGCCCGACGCGAAGATTCGCACGCAACTCCAGGATATTTCAGACCGGCTGGCGGGCTTGGCGAAGAGCATTGCTGAGGTCAACCAGCGCATGATCAACCTCTCCAAGCAACTCGCGATCGCCACGCAGGAGATCCAAGAGGCCACTCAGGAAGGTATCCTGGCTCGAGCGCTCGTGGTCATTAATACGCATTCAAGCGGTTTCGCCATGGCGCCATCGGCACGCAAGAAGCAAGGCAGCAATGCCGACTGCAAAATCGGCAGCCTGGCCGAGATCCTGAACGCAAGAATTAACAACGACCGGCTGAGTCGCAAAATGCTGAAGACATTTTTCGATGATGTGATTGGAACTTGGGATATCCCTTCAAGGGTGAACGAGATTAGCAGCGGACTGCTCGGCAGCAAAATGGAAGGAGGACTCCTCTCGATTTTCACGCGCCTTTCTGTGGAAAGGATGGGCGAGGCGCAATGGGATCCGCGTCTGTTCAACTTCTATCTAAATCTGGAAAGCTGTTTCCTGAGTTATTTGGGCGCACAGATGAGAGGGGTGTTCTTGGCAGTGGCCGCCAAGACTTACGGCACGCCTCCGGAATCGGTCTCTCCACGTGCGGCGGAATATCTTTGGGAGCAGTACGTGCCGAATGTTCTGTATCCGCAGTTGGATCGCTTCTTGCGGTGCGCCGAAAGGCTCGCGCTCAGTCAGGGACAATGGCGCTCGCCGTGGCCGACTACAGGCTCAAGCAGCTACACGGACCAGCAAGGGCGGGTGCGCCTGGCGGGAGGATTAGGAGCGCCACCGGAATTGACCAAGATCCTTTTGCGCTCGGAGTTGCTGGCCCGGCGCATAACGGAAATCTTTCGCGACATGCGTAACTATAAGTCCAAATTTCCCGAACGCTTTCCGCTTGCCGAGCTGACACCGTTGGCCCGTACCAAGGGTATATACGTTCACCGTCTATGCCGCGAAAGCGAGGTCAATGAGGGTAAAGGACCAGAGCTGAAGCCTTGGCCTGGCTACGAATCGCGCGGACGTGTGCTGCCTGGAACGGGATCCATGATCCCGCAATGGGGAATCGCGCAGGGCGGGTTTGCGAAATTGAAGCCGGAGCAAAGCGGCATACAGGTAGTGCGTTATTTCTGGCCCGAGGTCGAGTCTCCGGCCGGCAAACCGACGAGCTTTCCCGACGCGCTGCCCGCCGGGAAATCCTACTCCGAGACAGACCTGGCCACAGCCCTGGAACTGCGTTGGGCGGGGTTCGGGAATGCCACTCATTATCGTGACATGAAGGACCTCTGTATGGTGCCGCAGTTCGTGAAACCTTCGGCGGCCGCATGGACCGTCTCGCCGGCTATTTTTGAGAAGGGCCACAATAGCGGAACATTCACGTCGCAATACCTCGACCAGCCGTTGATGAGTCCGGTGTACAACCGCCCCGATAACCGCGCACACTTCACATTCGAGGTCACGAAGATCTCCGGCCGGGGAAATGCAATGTCAGCGAATTGCCGGATGGAGTCTCCGCTCTTCAGCTATGAGGGCATTCAGCCGCGGGGTGTGACCCTTCATTTATGGATGGAAGTCAATAATTATCGAAAGGCCTATCGTGACAAGCTTGTGGTGAACATGAATGGCCGCCTGATTGTGATGCTCAAGAAACCGAATGGCGAGCAAAAAATCTATGATTCCGAAGCCGTACCGAATTTCAGCCTCTGGGACTGGAATGGCGCGGGCAGCGATGCGCGAAGGCAAGACGAACCTCGCCTCTCCGTGGCGCTGAAAGTCGGCGAAACCGGCAATCCCGAGCAATACTCGCTGCTGGTGCATCTCCAAGTCGCGCATCAGGGCTTGGGCCGCGACATCAAGGCCAGCATTAGAGGGCTTATCAAGGAATGCGCGCTGAGTTGGACTGCCGCGATACCACCGATGCTTGCGAAGACAAAAAAAGTTCGGAGCAAAGGCAGCGAAACTAGTGTGCTGTCTTAGCTAATTCTTTATGGCGGCGTACTTTGTCGAGAATGACTTCGGCGGTAGCCTTCCATGCGACCGGTTTGGGGGAGTCATTCCAGTCCGCCTAAGCACGAGTGAGGAACTTTTTGTCGCTCTTTGGAGTCTACGGCATTTTGCGAAATCGATTATAACCAGGCCCATCTGCGTTCCTCTGCGCTGATCTGCGGCAACCGCTCTTCGCCGCTGCTGACTACCATTGTAAATACCTTATGGGATACTTACCTTCATCCGCGCATTGGCTTCTTCAAAACGGCGGGCCATCTTTTCACCGCTACCTTGCTGTTCCAGCAATGTTTCCGCGTCCCACTCACTTCGTTGAACGCCAAAGAAGTCTCCGCCGTAAACGTGCAGCGCGCCGGTGAGTTTTGGAATGGGATTACTCACGGAATGGATAATGTCGCGGCCTAGCGGCTCAGCGTCCTTTTCCCGCAGCGCCCGTGCGCCCGCAGCCTCCACTAAGCCCTTGCTTCCCGGCACGCGCCGCCAGAAAATATTATCTTCGCGGCCTGTATAGAGGCCAATGATGGCCCACATTTGGTGGTTGTGCGGCAGCAGGTTCATCCACGGCGCCCAGATCACGTTGAGGATGGTGAGATCGTCTGAGCGATAAAGGGTTTGCATTTCTGCCCGTTGCGGTTCTCCGATGGCCTTGAGCACTTCCGCTGGCGTGGATACCGCGCGCCGCACAACTTCCTGCACTGCCCGTTGCGGCATATCTTCACGCAGCGCGGCACGGCAATCGGAGACAAACTGGTCCAGCACAAACATAACTACTTCCCGGCTTTGGCTGCCGCTGCTGCTGAGGCGCGTCGCGCTGCCAGCCTATCCTGAAGCCCTTTGATCCGCTTCTTCGCCGCAGGCTTTGACGTCAGCTTTTCCAGGTGCGAAAGGAACTCAGGATCGACCTGGTCTTTGCGCGCCTGCGCAATGTAGCCGCCAAATTTGGCCCAAAGAAAATAGGGCTCATTGTTGGTTTCAAAGAACAACTGTTCGTTCACGGCACCGCGCAACACCAGAGCGGCAACCATGTTCCAGAACGTCATCACCTGACGAAACCAGGCGTTCGGCTCGGTGCCGTAGCCGGTTACAACGGCCTTGAATTCGTCGTAATTCTGCGGCCAGAACTCTGAGACCACAAATTTGCGCGCCGCACGCATTACGGGCTCTCTGCGCAGATCGTAAAGCTTGAGAATTATTTTTGCGTCTTCTGCTTTTGCTTTCGCCATTATGCTTCAGCTCCTGAATTAAACCGCTTCTATTTGTGCGTCTTCGTTCTTGCCTTGCGTCATCCACTCCGGCGTGGGGATTGACCGCGAGTAATCGCACTTCACCACTGCCGCTGCTGGCGGTGCCTCTGCCGCCGGGGCTGCACCCTTCTTGCCGCGTTTTTTTGGCTTGGGCTGCTCTTCTTCATCCGCCGATTTTTTGCTGTTATTGGGACAAACCAGCAGAGATCCTGATTTCAAATGCTTTTCCAGCAAATACGGGCTGCCGCACTGCGGACAAGGCTCCGGCACCGGCTTGTATGCCGACGTAAAGTCGCAGTTAGGATAATTCGAGCATCCATAGAACGTGTTGCCGCGCCGCCGCGCTTTCTTTTCCACCAACTCGCCATCGGCGCATTGCGGGCACTTCACGCCGATGAAATTCTGCTTGATGTACTTGCAGTCCGGAGAACCGCTGCACGATATGAACTCGCCGTAACGTCCGTGGCGCAGCACCATGTTGCGGTTGCACTTGGGGCAGAGTTCTTCCAGAGGGACATCCGGCACGCGCTTTCCCTGGTCTAGCCGCCGCGTGGTCTTGCAGTCGGGATAGCCGGTGCAGGCCATGAACTGACCAAAGCGTCCGCGCTTCAGCACCATCACGCGTCCGCAGTTTTCGCAATATTCATCCTGGCCGGTCTCCGGCATTTCCGCGCCGTCAAAATCAGGCAGGTTGACCGGATTTTCTTTGGTAAACGTGCAGCTTTCCGGATCATCCTTCTTATAGGCGCTGCAAGCGTAGAACGATCCATGCTTGCCCCACTTGAGCACCAGCGGAGAGCCGCAGCGCTCACACTTCTCGTCGGTGGGTTTCTCCATCCGCTTCACGTTTTCCATGTGCTTTTCAGCGTAGCGGAGGTCCTTGGAAAACTTTTTATAAAAGCCGCCCAGCGCGTCGGTCCACTTCTCTTTGCCTTCTTCGATCTCGTCGAGCTCTTCTTCCAGCCGCGCCGTATAAGCCGGATCAAAAATCTCTTCAAAGTTTTTGACCAGCAGATCGGTTACAACTAATCCGGTCTCGGTCGGTATAAACTTGCCGCCAATCTTCTGTACGTACTGCCGTTCCTGGATGGTGGAAAGAATCGTCGAATAGGTCGAAGGCCGGCCAATGCCGCGCTCTTCCAACTCTTTCACCAGCGATGCTTCGTTGAATCGCGGAGGCGGCTCAGTGAAGTGCTGCTCCGGCTTCAACTCGCGCAGCGTGAGCTTCTGGCCCACTTCCAGCGCAGGCAGCTTGTGCTTCAGCGCTTCATCTTCTTCGTCCTTGGCGTCTTTGGATTCCTCATAAACCTTCAGGAAGCCTTCAAACTTCAGCACCGATCCGGTTACGCGGAAAGTGAACGATTCGTTTGCAGCTTTAGCTTCAATATCGATGCTGGTCTGATCGAAGACCGCCGGCATCATCTGGGACGCCACAAAACGCTGCCAGATCAGCTTGTAAACTTTGTACTCATCTTCCTGGAGATACTTTTTGATCTCGTCAGGGTGCCGCGCGACCGATGACGGCCGGATTGCTTCATGCGCTTCCTGTGCCGCTTTCCTCGACTTATACTCATTCGGCTTCTCGGGCAGAAATTCTTTGCCGTAAGTTGCGCCAATCATTTCCCGAACTTCGGTCAGCGCGTCGGGAGAAACCTGCACCGAATCGGTGCGCATATAAGTAATCAGGCCCACGGAACCTTCGTCGCTGCCCAGATCAATGCCTTCATAGAGCCGCTGGGCAATCATCATTACGCGCTTTACGCTGAAGCGCAGCTTGCGTGATCCATCCTGCTGCAGCTTGCTGGTGGAAAACGGCGGAGCTGCGCTGCGGCGGCGCTCCTTTTTCTCAATGTTGCGCACAGACCACTGCGCCTGCTCCCGAGCGCTGGTGATCTTTTTTGATTCTTCCTCGGTCGAAACTTCGGGTTTTTCGTCGCCGCGTCCGACGAAGCGCGCG
>JBARNL010000645.1:0-3070 GCA_049802955.1 Candidatus Angelobacter sp. | reverse complement strand
TTCTTCTTGCTTGCTTGGGGGGGTTGAAGCTTGCCCCCCGCCCGGGCTTGCCTTTTGGATCATCTGCTCTGTGCGCCGGATTTCCTGTGCCGCCAGATCGTTGCTGGGATCGACCTCCAGCGCCTGCTGGAAAATCGTCAATGCATCCTGCAGCTTGCCCTGGTCCCGAAGCTTTTGCGCCCGCTTGATCTTGCTTGCGGCAGAAAGCATGCGGGTCCGCTCAAAGGGCACGCGGTATTTCAGTTCCTCCGGCTTTTGCTGAAAGGCGGCTTTATAGAAGTCAAACGCGGCTTCGTAATCCTGCCGCGCCTCCGCCTTAGTCCCTTTTTGGAAGAGACTCTTGGCTGATTCCGCGGCGGACAAAAATGCCGCAAAAAGAAACAAAATTGTGAGGGTTGCTGTAACCTTCCTCATACGCTCCTACTCATCAGGCTTTTGCCTAAGTCATTCATTTTTCAGGGAAAATGGTGCAGGCACTCCCCGTGGTCTTTTTACCGGAATCAGACTTTTCGGAAGCCAGATTATACACCGGTTCTGGTGCCTTACCTAGAACGACTTTAGTAATCAATTTTGCGCTGTGGTAACATAAAAAGTTTGCCGCAAGCGACCAAGCCATGCCATGGCCCGCCAGACCACACACCAAACCGAGCCTAACAAGCCCAAAAACGTCAAGCGCGACCCCATCGCTTCCGGCGAGCGCGACGCCACGTACAATCGGGCCGCCAGCCACAATTACTTCCTTGAAGACAAGATGGAAGCGGGAATCGTGCTGACGGGGTCTGAAGTAAAGTCCGTGCGGGCCGGACGGGCCAACCTTAAAGATGGCTATGCCCTGCTCAAAGACGGCGAATTATGGCTGCTGAATGCTCACATTGGGGCGTATGAAAATGCCGGCTATGCCGGACATACGCCACTCCGCACGCGCAAGCTTCTCGTCCGTGCCGATGAGCTTCGCAAACTCCAGGCCAAAACCCAGCAGAAGGGCTACACCCTGGTGCCGACGCGCATGTATTTTAAAAACGGTAAGATCAAATGTGAGATCGCCCTGGCCAAAGGCAAACAAAGCTGGGACAAACGTGAAACTGAACGCCGCCGCACCGCGGACAAAGAAGCCCGCGAGGCCATTGCCCGGTCGCGAAGACAGTAGCCTCATTCGTTATAGCTTAATTTTTTATAGATAGGAGTTGAACCCGCACTTATGGATACACGCCTGATCGCAGCCAATCCCGCTGAAGTTGAGACCGAATGCCTGGTTGTATTTGCGTTGGACCATGCCACGAAAGACGCTGGTAAAGACCCGGTAAAAAGCAATCAAGCCGGCAAAGATGCCCCTAAGCCTGAGCCTCGGCTGACCATAAAAGATAGCATTTTGGAAAAAGCCGTGGCTGAGCTGATCGCCAGCGGAGAAATCAGCGGCAAAGCCTTTGAAACCGTCCTGCTCCACCGCCCCCAGGGATTGAAAGCCAAAAGGCTGCTGGTAATTGGCGCAGGCAAAGCCAAATCTTTTACCCACGCTGAAGTGCGTAAGGCCGCAGGGAGCGCGATACGTGCGCTGAAACCGAAGGCGATCAAGAGCTGCGCCATTCTGGTACCCGATCTCGCGAGCGGTGCGGAAGACGCCGTGCGCACGATAGCAGAAGGCGCGCTGGTCGCCGATTTTGATCCCGATACCTACCGTAGCGATCGCAAAGACCTGAGCGTAAAAGAAATTGCGGTGGTCGCGCCCTCTGGCTCAGATCAAGGCAAACTGCAAAATGCCCTGACTCAGGGCCGCGTGATTGGCGAATCGCAGAACTTTACTCGCGAACTGGTGAATGAACCCAGCAATCGCCTCACGCCAACCATGCTGGCAGATCGCGCAAAAAAGATGTGCGACACCGTGGGCCTTAAATGCGAACTCATGGGTCCCGACAAGATCAAAGAAATGAAGATGGGCGCGTTCTGGAGCGTGTCGCAGGGATCGGATGAAGAGCCCCGGCTGATCGTGATGCGCTATGAACCTCAGGGAGCGCCGGAGAAGCCGGTGCTTGGTCTTGTCGGCAAAGGGATCACATTTGATACGGGCGGCATCTCAATCAAGCCGGCCGACGGCATGGAGAAGATGAAATATGATATGGCCGGCGGCGCGGCCATGATCGGCGCAATGCGCGCCATTGCGCTGCTCAAGCCCAAAGTGAAAGTCATCGGCATTGTTTGCGCATCGGAAAACATGCCCAGCGGCAAAGCACAGAAGCCCGGCGACGTGCAGATTGCCATGTCCGGCAAATCCATTGAGATCATTAATACTGATGCTGAAGGCCGCCTTGTGCTGGCCGACGGCCTCTATTACGCTCGCACCCTCGGCTGCACTCATCTTATCGATGCGGCAACTCTTACCGGCGCGTGCGTTGTTGCGCTGGGTTATGCCAATGCCGGCGTGTTTGCCAACAATGAAGATGCTTACCAGCACTTCACCACGGCATTGCAACGGTCGGGAGAAAAGTTCTGGCGGCTTCCGCTCGACCAGGAATATCTTGACCAGATACGGTCCAACATTGCTGACATTATGAACACCGGCGGACGCTGGGGCGGCGCCAGCACCGCTGCCGTTTTCCTGAAAGAATTCGTCGACGACACGCCCTGGCTGCATCTCGACATTGCCGGGACTGCATGGATGGAAGAAAACAAAAGCTGGATCGCCAAAGGCCCCTCTGGAATCGGCGTGCGCAGTGTGATTGAGTTTGTGAGGAGCTTTGAAGGAAAGTAGATAGCCCTTGGCTTTTGGCTTTGGCTTTTTTGCTGGCGCGACGATAACCAGCCGCCGCAGAAATGGTAGCCCAGTCTTGGGAAGGGCTGGGTCGCTGCCTCGCGCCATCCCCGCGCTTCTACGGCACATCAAAACTGTGTATACCGCCGAAGGAGTTTTCATCCATGAGACACAGCCTATTTGCCCTGCTGATATTGGGATTGATAAGCGTTGGCTGCAGCACAAATAAAGCATCCACGCCTGATACCAGCGCTCAACCAAATTCCGGAGCTACTTCCTCCAGCGCCGCCAATTCTGGCAGTTCGCCGAGCAGCAACCCTGATC
>JBARNL010000644.1:0-4874 GCA_049802955.1 Candidatus Angelobacter sp. | reverse complement strand
TGTCTCCGCCGCCCTGGTACGGAGGCATCGCTTCCAGCAGGCTGGCCTTGCCATAAAGAATGCCGATGCCTGTGGGCCCGTAAATCTTGTGGCCGGACAGGGCATAGAAATCGCAATCCAAAGCCTGCACGTCAACCTGCATGCGCGGCGCAGCCTGCGCTCCATCTACCAACACTGGAATGTCGCGGCTGTGCGCCATGCGTACAATCTCGCGCACCGGGTTAATCGTGCCCAGGGCATTCGAGAGATGTGCGACGGCAACAAATTTTGTTTTCGGGCCGAGCAGCTTCTCAAATTCATCCAACACCAACTCGCCTCGATCATTGATAGGAGCCACTCGCAGCTTGGCGCCCTTTTCTTCGCAAAGCAGTTGCCACGGCACAATGTTGGAATGGTGCTCCATGGCAGTGATCAGGATTTCATCGCCGCTGCCGACATTTTTGCGGCCATACGTCTGCGCTACCAAATTGATTGCTTCCGTAGTCCCGCGAACAAAGATGATCTCTTTATAGTCTGCGGCATTCAGGAACTTCTGCGCTGTCACGCGCACTTTTTCGTAGGCTTCCGTCGCCCGCTCTGAGAGCGTATGCACACCGCGATGAATATTGGAATTGTCACGCCGATAATAATTCTCAATCGCCTCAATCACTGCCAAAGGCTTCTGCGTTGTGGCAGCATTATCCAGATAAACCAGCGGCCTGCCGTGCACGGTCTGATGCAGGATGGGAAAGTCCTTGCGGATCTTCTGCACGTTGTACATTGAAGCGCCGTGAATTTTTTCGGGAAATTTGGCGACAGTGCTCATCCCACTTCCTCCCAATTCCGTTCTGCGCCTTCTGCCGATCGCGCGCCCGAATATCTGGCGGCTTTCGGAAGCCCGGCAACAACCAATTTCTCCAGATGCTCGCGCATCTGCGGCGAATTCATGCGGTCCAGACACTCATTGGCAAACGCCAGCAATAAAATGTGACGGGCTGCGCCCTCGTCCAGGCCGCGTGAGCGCAGATAAAACAGTGCATTCTCATCTACCTGCCCGATAGTCGCGCCGTGCGTGCACTTCACGTCGTCGGCGTAGATTTCAAGCTGCGGCTTGGTGTCAATCTGCGCATCGTCGGATAGCAACAGGTTGCGGTTGGTCTGCTTAGCGTCCGTCTTCTGCGCGTCTTTATGCACGATGATGCGCCCGTGAAACACGCCGTGGGATTGGCCATTCAAAATGCCGTTGTAAAACTGGCGGCTATCGCAATGCGGGCTGGCATGCTCCACCAGCATATAATTGTCCATGTGCTGGCGGCCGTTGGCCATGAACAAGCCATTAATCAGGCACTCGCTTCCCTCACCTGCCAGGACCGGATGAACGTTATTGCGCACCAACGCTCCGCTCAACAGCAAAGAGTGTGTGGCCACATTGGCTTGGCGGCCCTGCTGGATTCGCAAAGTGGAAAAATTGTAAGCTTGGTCGCCTTCCCGCACGATCATGTAATGCGAGACGTTGGCGTTTTCGCCCGCTACCAGTTCGGTTGCGGCGTTAGAAAACGTAATCCCCTCACCCAGAGAAACATAATCTTCTACCACCGTAACTTGGCTGCTCTCTTCGGCAAGGATAAAGTTGCGGGGATGGTTCATTGTGGGCGTTGCGCCGGGAACCGTCACGTAGAGCACATAGATCGGAGTTTCCACTGCAAAACCCCGTGGGACGTGAACATAAATACCGTCTTCAATCAACGCAGTGTTCAGCGCGGCAAACGCATCGCGCTGCCTGTTCAGATAGCGTCCCAGATGAAGTTCAACGCTGGCCGGATCATTTTTAAGTTGCGCTGCCAGGCTGCCGACAGTTACGCCTTTAGGCAGCGTCGACACCCTTGAAAGCTGTTGCGAGAACAGTCCGTTCACAAAAACCAGACAGCAAGCGAACTCCGACGCAGCGAATGGGGCCAGTTGTTCTCTGCTCACCGTATCGGGGCCAGCCAGCTCAAAGGCAGTGTTTGCGACCGCCAACACATTGGTGAAGCGCCAGTCTTCATCATGCGTAGTCGGAAATCCCGTTTCAGAGAAACACGCGAAGGCGTCCTCTCGCAGCGATTGCAGCCAGCGCGGCTGGACAGCCGCAGCACGGCTGTTGAGCTGATCGAAAATCTCTAGATATTTTTCCGGAGCCTGGGTTGCTGTAATCACGATTTCTCTTCCTTCAATTGTGGCCTTTTAACCGATTCGCCTTCTTTGCAGGTGAGGGTTATCCCCTTCTAAGCTCTCCGTATTCGATTGAGCTTCTGTTCCTGATATCCTTCTTGCTATAGGGTTCCCTCTCTACGCTTCGGGATTTCAGCAAAATTACCGCTTCCCTGCCAACTCCGGCTCAGTCCAGCTGTAGCCCTTCTCTTCCAGTTCCAATGCCAGTTCAGGCCCGCCGGATTTCACGATCCGGCCATTCACCAGAACGTGGACAAAGTCAGGCACAATGTAATCAAGCAGCCGCTGATAATGCGTCACCAGAATCATGCTGCGGTCCTTGTTGCGCATGGCGTTCACGCCTTTGGCTACGATCTTCAGCGCGTCAATGTCGAGACCTGAATCTGTTTCGTCCAGCACCGCCAGCTTTGGCTCAAGCACCGCCATTTGCACGATCTCATTGCGTTTCTTCTCTCCGCCAGAGAATCCTTCATTCACGGGACGGTTCAGAAAACGCTCGTCCATTTCAAGCAGGCGCATTTTTTCTTTCAGCAGCGGCAGGAAATCGATAGCATCCATCTCATCCTGGCCGCGATACTTGAGCACCGCGTTCAACGCCGCACGCAAAAAGTACGCATTGCTGATGCCGGGAATTTCCACTGGATACTGAAACGCCATAAACAGGCCATCACACGCGGCTTCTTCCGGCTTCATCGCCAACAGGTCCTTGCCGTCGAATGTGATGGAACCGGCAGTCACTACGTAGCTCTCGCGGCGGGCCAGCACCTGCGCCAGCGTGCTCTTTCCGGAACCGTTCGGCCCCATGATGGAATGCACTTCGCCGGGATTTACCGTCAGGTCGATTCCCTTCAGGATTTCATTGCCATTCACGCTGGCATGCAGATTTTTGATTTCAAGCAGACTCATTGTTTTAGCCAACACTCCCCTCAAGACTGATGCTGAGCAGCTTCTGTGCCTCCACGGCAAACTCCATCGGCAGCTCTTTAAAGACTGCCTTGCAGAAGCCGTTGATGATCATGCTGACCGCTTCTTCCTTGGAGATTCCGCGCTGCTGCAAATAGAAAATCTGGTCTTCGCCAATCTTTGACGTTGACGCCTCATGCTCCATGCGCGCGCTGGCGTTCTTGACCTCGATATACGGAAACGTGTGCGCGCCGCACTTGTCGCCGATCAACAGCGAATCGCACTGTGTGTAATTGCGCGCGCCGGTTGCGCCTTTCAGGATTTTCACCATCCCGCGATATGTGTTCTGCCCGTGGCCGGCGGAAATGCCCTTGGATACCACCGTGCTCTTGGTGTTCTTGCCGATGTGAATCATTTTTGTGCCGGTATCGGCTTGCTGATAATTGTTGGTCAGCGCCACTGAGTAGAACTCGCCTACGGAGTTATCACCTTGAAGAATGCAGCTGGGGTATTTCCAGGTAATTGCCGAGCCGGTTTCCACTTGCGTCCAGGAAATCTTGGAGTTCTTGCCCAGCGCCTTGCCGCGCTTGGTAACAAAGTTGTAAATCCCGCCTTTGCCTTCCTTATCGCCCGGATACCAGTTCTGCACGGTCGAATACTTGATGGTCGCATTGTCATGCGCAATCAGCTCAACCACGGCAGCGTGAAGCTGGTTCTCATCGCGAATCGGCGCGGTACAACCTTCCAGATAGCTCACTGAAGCGCCTTCGTCGGCAATGATCAGCGTGCGTTCAAACTGTCCGGTATTTTGCGCGTTGATGCGGAAGTATGTCGATAGCTCCATGGGACAACGAACGCCCTTGGGCACGTAAACGAACGAACCGTCGCTGAAGACCGCGGAATTCAGAGCCGCGAAAAAGTTGTCCGTTACAGGAACCACCGAGCCGAGATACTTTTTTACCAGCTCAGGATGGTTCTTTACCGCCTCAGAAAATGAACAAAAGATCACGCCGGCTTCCGCCAGCTTTGCCTTGAATGTTGTAGCAACGGAGACGCTGTCAAACACCGCGTCCACGGCCACTCCGGCAAGCAATTTCTGTTCATGCAGCGGAATGCCCAGCTTGGCGTACGTGTCCAGAATTTCCGGATCCACTTCTTCCAGGCTCTTGAGTTCTTTCTTCTGCTTGGGCGCGGAGTAATACGAAAGCGCCTGATAATCGATGGGCGGATACTTCACATTGGCCCAGGTCGGCTCGGCGTGCTTCTGCTCCAGTTGCGCCCAGTAGCGATACGCTTTCAGCCGCCACTCCATCATGAATTCCGGCTCACCCTTCTTCAGGGAAATAGCGCGGACAATGTCTTCGTTCAGTCCAGGGGGCAGGCGGTCTTCATCAATGGAGGTGATAAATCCCCATTTATATTCCTGCTGTGTGAGGTCGTTAATTTGGTTGACTGTGCTACTCATCTCACTCCTTCCGCAACGCTGGTCGCGGGCTTAATGGATGCAACTAATTCATGGTCGTGCTTGCGCTCGTGGTGCGCCATTTCATGATTCAGGTCGGATAAAGTCACGTGCTCCAGCGCGTCACGCAGAGCGTCGCCGATAATCTGCGAGTTGCTCATAATGGCGCAGGAACGCTCCATATTGCATAAACCTTTCACCACGCTGCATTCGGTAAAACCAATGGGTCCTTCCAGTGCCAGAATGATTTCTGCCACCGTGATTGACCTGGCCTCGCGGGCCAGGTTGTAACCGCCGTTTACGCCGCGATGCGAACTCA
>JBARNL010000643.1:0-3494 GCA_049802955.1 Candidatus Angelobacter sp. | reverse complement strand
ACCATGGCCCTGCCAGAATTGGAGAGTAGCGCTGACGATGAACATATCGTCTCACGATGAATCGCGCAGTTCAAGTTACTTTTGTCCAGCTCAGTGGTTTTCCAAGGTTCTGCGGAAATACTTGGGTCCTGGTTCCCGAGCCAAAAGTCATTGAGCTAATTAAATAAAATTAAGAACAAATATTTTTTTCAAAACCTCTATTTTTTGCTTACTTAACATCCCCTTAATAGAGTAAGGTTCAATTTGGGTGGGTGGCGCTATTGAGACCCCCAGGATTTAAAGGAATCTGCCGGGCAAGTGTTTGTTCCGAAAATAGCTCCGCGCAAACTATTGAAAGGAAGAACATGCCCCATTCGTCGCAGACAGCGGATCGCTGGTACATTGCAGAACTTACAGAAGAAGTCACCCTGGAAGGCGATCCCCAGAACCTGGTCCATAAAAAGACCCGGGTAATTTTTGCCGATTCCCCTCAAGACGCCTATGAAAAGGCGCTCTCCATGATTACGGAGCATGAAATCAGATATATTAACGAGCACCACAAAGCCATTCGCACGCGGTTTTGGGGACTGCGAGAACTAAATCTTTCCAATGAAGACATGGACCGGGCCGGGATGCTGCCGGAAGACCGTATCGGCACTGCGCGCCGCAGAAATTCAACTGGCCTCTCGCCGGAACAGCAATTCGCCCTCCTGATGTCGCTTAAGCCTGGCGCTCTTCCTAACTAATTTAGCTGGGCTCCGCCGGCGAATCAGGTGGGGCTGGTTTCGGAAACAGAACTGAAGCCAGCACCGAAAGGCCGAGTACACCTGCCACCACTACCAGCGCGGCCCATGTAGGAACGTGATATCTCTCCGGCAACAACATCTTTGCCCCAATAAAAATTAAGACCACTGACAGTCCGTAATTCAGGTAATGAAACAGCTTCATCATGCCCGCCAGGGCAAAATACATGGAACGAAGCCCCAGAATCGCGAATACGTTTGACGTGTAAACGATGAATGGATCGCGGGTGATGGCCAGGATGGCCGGAATCGAATCCGTGGCGAAAAGAATGTCTGTGGTTTCTACTACCAGCAGGACCACAAACAGAGGCGTCAACAGTACTCTGCCTTCACGGCGGATAAAAAACCTCCTGCCCTCGTACTTATCAGTGAGCGGCAAGAAGCGTCGAGAAAATTTCAACACAATATTGCGGGAGGGATCCTTCTCTTCGTCTCCTTCGCGCATCAGCTGGAAGCCGGTCCAGATCAGAAAGACACCAAAGGCATAGAGTATCCAATGGAAGCGCTGAACCAACGCAACGCCAACCCCAATGAAAAGCCCCCGCATGACCAGTGCTCCGATAATTCCCCAAAAAAGCACGGTCTTTTCTTCTTCAGGCGGAACTTTAAAGTAGGCAAACAGCAGGATGAAAACAAATAAATTATCTACGCTGAGGGCTTCTTCCAGCAGGTAGCCAGTCACGAACTCGAGCGCCTTGGTTGCGCCCAGCCATTGATGGATGAACACGGCAAACGCGATCGCCAAGCCTATCCAAAAGGCGCTCATGAGCAACGCCTGTTTAAAAGGAACGGCGCGGTGCTTGCGGCTTATGACCGTGAGGTCAAGAAACAGCAAGACGAGAATGGCAGCATTAAAGACAACCCAGAACCAAATGTGCATGGATGATTAGCGGCTGATCGCGAGCACGATGAGATTTCCCACGCAGCGATTATATCGGTTCAAAAGCGGTGTGCCAGAAAAGCTGCCTTGGCCAGGACGTGGGCATCCCCCATGAAAGCCAGAGTATCCCATTACGCAGGAAGGTGAATACCATGCGCTCCAAAGCATCCATTCAAAGTCATCCAATCCATCCCATGCTCGTAGCATTTCCAATTGCACTCTGGGTGGGCGGCTTTATTTTTGAGTTGATTGGCGTCAGAGGTTCGAATGCGGGGCTTTGGGCAGCGGGATTTTACTCGGTGATCGGAGGCTGCGTGGGAGCAGTGCTGTCCGCCACTGCGGGAGTCATTGACTGGCTATATACCGTCCCACCTGAATCCAGCGCCAAAAACCGGGGACTGCTCCATGGCGGATTGAACACCCTTGCCCTGTTGCTCTTTATTTATATTGCGTACCGGCTGGGATCGCCTTCAGCAGCGCCAGATGGCGTAACTTTGTTATTGATGGGAATCGGTGTGGTTATCTTGGCAATATCCGGTTGGCTGGGCGGCACGCTGGTTTATCGCAACCAGATTGGGGTTGATCGGCGATATGCCAGCGCAGGCAAATTGAAGACGCGCACAATCCCATCCTGGAGCAAGCCGGTATGCAACCAAAGCGAGTTGGGCGATGGCCAGGTGCTGCTGGTGACAGTGGGCAAGGAGCGCGTGGTTGTAGGACGATGTTCAGAAGGGATGTTTGCCTTTGCCGATCATTGCACTCACAAAGGCGGACCACTTTCCGATGGCGCTCTGATTGGCTGTACCGTACAGTGCCCGTGGCATGGCTCGCAATTCGATATTCGCACTGGAAGAGTGGTCGCCGGGCCGGCACAGGAAAAGATCGAGGTTTATTCCATCAAGATTTCAGATGGCGAGGTCTATGTGCAGCCGCCGAAGCCGGCCGAAGTGGAACCACGGAAGACAGCATGATATCCACTCTTACGATGGTACCTTTTGCGGCGGCGCTGGAGGCGGATTATCGCCCATACCGTTGATCAGCCGAATAGTCTCCAGAATCACGTCCCCGCTGATTTTTAAACTCTCTACACTCAACTTGTCCACCGTGTCCTGCACCGTGTGGTGAAAGCTGTTGTTATAGCCGTAATCAATATCTATGACATCCAGGACAGGCATGCCAGCGCGGGCAAATGGAATGTGGTCATCTTCCACGGCGGTTGTGGATGCGAAAAAATGGGACTGATACCCAAGGCGAGTGGCCGCCTGAAGCAAAAGATCTTCAAGCCATGGAGTTGAGTTTTCGTCGCGGCAGATGTCGAGATCGGCATCACCAATCATGTCTGCGAGGACGAATGCCTTTACTTTTTTGCTGGTTCCATTGTCTTGGAGCTTTTTTGCCAGATGACGGCTGCCCCACAGCGCATCGTTGGTGTGCCACTCGCGGGTAAATGATTCTTCGCCGTCAAGAAAAGCGATCCAGATGCTGTAGCCTTCCAGCTCTTTGCCGCGAAGCTGATCGGCAATGGCCAGCAAGAGGGCGCTGGTTGCTGCGCCGTCATTGGCTCCGATAAACCGCGTATTGCGAAGCCAGTAATTTGTTTCATAGTGCGAGCCGAGAATAATAATGCCGTCTTTGGAGCCAGGAAACTTGGCAACGATGTTGGTCATCGGCATCTTGCCTGCGGAAGTCTCGGCGACAAAGGAATCTTCCTCCACCTGAGAGCCCTTGAGTTTTCCTTTGATATACGCACGGACCTGCTCGATAGGCTTGCTGCTGTCCCAGCGCGGCCCGAAGGCGACAATCTCTTTGGTGTACTGCATGGCGCGCGCAGC
>JBARNL010000642.1:0-4736 GCA_049802955.1 Candidatus Angelobacter sp. | reverse complement strand
GGACAGGTCGCCAGCGTTCGACAGGTTTGTAGCTTCCAGATTCCAGTTGACCAGTTCAGGAATGACGCGAATGCAGGATTCAGATCGAAATGAGTTGGTCGGTCTGCTGTGCAGAAGATTCCATGATTTTCTTTGCTGGTAGTAAACCCGGACTTGCAGAATGGCCGCGCCAGCAAGTACAGGGGTAAGGAATACCGTAATCCACTCAGCGATATGCGGCTTTGGGCGACTCGGATCAGTGTACCAAAGGCTAAGCTTGCGCCAGAGTCGAAGAGCAAAATTTGGTTTTGGAAGGCTTGGGAATGATCTTGTTTCTTTGGGGGTTGGTTGATTCTCTGGTTCGCGATGATGATTTTCCGCGAATCCACCGACGGGGCTATCGCCATTGCCACGCTTGGTCTGATTTGCATCATCGGAGAGTTTCATATGGTCGTCCTGTGCTGAGAGTAGCGCAATGTTATCAAGGGAGGCGTAATATGCAAGGTATAACTGCAATGAAGGTCCCGAAAAATACGAGCCGAAAAACACTGATGAATTCGGCACGTTTGACTGCGCAATGACAAAGCGGCTGGCGGTCTCCGCCGCCGAAGTAGCGTAAAATTCAGAAGCGCAAGAAGAAATCTAAATCCAGCGAATCCGGCCCTCCCCGCGATTCCAATGGAGACGCTTAAAGCCCTCGGAAGCGTCCAGTGTCAGGGTTTCTCAAGAAGCTCGGCCGCTCCAGAATGCGCCTGACCCTTTCTGGCCCTAGCTTACAGCGGTTCCAAAGTTGCTATATTCCTCTCAGGGTGGAGCAGGCATAAATGTGTAAAGTTCCACGACATCATTTACAGAACGTTCCGACACATCCTTTACACTTCGGTTTCCCAGTAAAGCCGCTCAGTCCCGATCCACGGCCGTGGATCGGGACTTGAGCGGATCGATTTCGGCGATCAGTGTACGCCGATAGTGAACTAAAAATCGTGGTCCCACTGCGGTTACACCCACTAGCTGATCGACCAATGTGCGTGAGGTACCGACGCCGACCATCAATACGGATTGAGCCGCTGCGATCCACTTCCGCCACCTCCGTGCCCGAGGGATAGATCCATTGTGCCGGACAAAGCTGGTACTCCCTACCACTCTTCTGCCATAGTTGGGCCGGGGTTTTCATCTTTAAAGCTTCATGGGGACGGAGATAATTATGCTCGTAACGAAACTGATCTAACCAAGCCTGCCGATGTTCCCCGCGCGGGGTTCCACGACGGAGAAGAGCGGCTACCATCGAGCCATGAAACCGTTCCACCTTGCCTTGCGTCTGCACGACTGTGTTCTTCCAACCCCGCGATCCCTTGTTCGCGATAACGCTTGATCCACACATACCCCCGTCGGTCGCGAGATCTCAAATTCCCGACATAGCTGGGCCAAGGGCTTTTCTCTCCGGCTGACTGCCACCACAAACCGCACCCGTTGCTCACCAATATTTTTCATTCCCCAAGCCATCCTTGCCCTCTTTGGAGAGAGCTGATTTACTCCCGCCCTCGCTCCCTTCGGGCGGGGAGTGTAAAGGATGTCTCGGAACATTGTGTACAAGGATGTGAGGAAACTGAACACATTTATGCCTGCGGTAAGTGCTGGTCCATTACCGGCTTAAGCCGCTGGGGTAAGCCTGTCTGGGTACATCAGCTGGGAAGCCCCTAGAACCCCATAAACAGCATCTTTTTCGGCGCTTTCTTTTGCGCGAACGGCCGGTTCATGAACTCAACCATCGGGGCCATCACCGCAAATCGTTTTGCCACCTCTGGAACTACCCGCGGGCTGGTGAGCACGCTGATCGGGAGCGTGGATTCCAGATACCATTGCTTCCGCCTTAGCAGCGCTTCTGCCGGATGGTCCACCGGAAATCCCTTGGGCATGCGGCTTAATTGCTCTCCTTGCAAGTCTCCCACTAATTTCCGCAATGACTTGTTCTTCAGGATGTCCGCGAACTCCTCATGGTTCTGCTGTAGCAATGTGCGGTAGGCCAGCAACTCGTCGCGCTCCGGCCCCCACACGCCGCCAAATGCCAGCAGTTCTTTTTCCGTGAAGTGCAAATAAAACACCGCGCCTTCACGCTTTAGCGCGCTGTGGCGAGGGAAGATGGCGGCAATGTGCGTCTTGTATGGGGTCTTGTCCGGGGAGAAACGCGTGTCCCGATAGATGCGGTACACGGCCTTTGCCGGCGGCGTGACATATTCCGGCGCAAAGCGGGCCATCTCTTCATTGAGGCAGCCGACAAATTCCAGCATGGGCGCCTTAATCAGCGCATCATATTTTTCCTTGCGCGGCTGGAACCATTCACGCCGGTTGTTGCGCTTGAGCGCACGCAGAAATGAAAGAGCATCAGGAGAAAAACCAGGGAAACGGGACATCGATTGATTTTAAATCAGCCAAAAGTGCAATGCGCTCATGGCGACCAATGCAAGGAAAAGGTCGGCGTGAACAAGAGACTTACTGGCCTGAAGGTGCTTTGCACAAAAATCTCAACACGGATGACACGGATTTATAGACTTAAAAATGGCGATATTGAACTTTTTTGATCCGTGTAAATCAGTGTTATCAGTGTCATCCGTGGTAAAGGGTGGGTTCTTGTGAAAAACTACCTGAAGGATTTGCAATAACCAGAATCAATGCCAGTCCGTCATAGCCTTTTGCGCCCACAGTCTGGATCACGGTGGTTGTCACGCGCTTCTCCGTCGCAAGGGCTTCATTGAATTTCCGGATGCCCTGCACGTTCTCATCAGTGCTGGCCGGATCAGCCACCGCTCCTTTGCGCACCACATTGTCGGCAATAATCAGCGTGCCCGGTCGCGACAGCTTGAGACACCATTGCAGATATTCGGCATAGCCCGGCTTGTCGGCATCGATAAAGATCAGGTCGAACGGTGGATGGCCCACCGCCAGCAATTGTTGCAGTGAATCTACGGCACGGCCCAGCCGTATTTCGACAACGTTCGCCAATTCCGCGCGCGCAATATTGGCCCGAGCAACCTCCGCCCGCTTGGGATCGATTTCCAGAGAGATCAATCGGCCGTCCGGCGGCAAAGCGCGAGCGAGCCAGATGGTGCTGTAACCACCCAGCGTTCCCAGTTCTAAAATGCTGCGCGCTCCCTGCACCCTCGCCATCAAGTGCAAAAGCTTGCCTTGCGCTGGGGATACATTGATGATGGGCAAACCAGCCGCTTTGCTGGAATCCAGCGCCGCTTCCAGGGCAAAATCCGGCGCGAGAAAAAGCTTTTCGATGTAACTGTCAACCGCTGTCCATTGTTCCTGTGCCATAAAGTGAGCACCTAATTGTGTGGTGTCTCAGAAATATCTTCATAACACCATGAACTTATATTCAAGCAAAATGTTTCCGTCTGTCATCCTGAGCGCAGCGCCGCCATGCCTTTTCCAAACCGAGCCCCTCGAGCGCGAAGTCGAAGGACCCCGAGGATTTTTCTTGTATCCATGCTGTATCAGGGAGTTCTCACAATACCTCGCCTGCTCTTAGGCGCGATCCATCACCATGGTTTTCTTAAGCTCAGCCTTTGCGCTACGGTAAAGCTATTTCTGAAACACCACAGTAGCTTTGTACCGAACCTTATCGCCAATCTACCTGGAGGCGAGTGCCGCTTGCTTGGGACGCACGTTCCTTTTTCCGCTGGATGCCTTGTCGATAATCTGCCGCGCGATTCGCTCGCGATGAAACGTCGCATCGCCCAGCATGGTCTCTGAAGCCTTGGCCCGCCGGTAATAAAGATGAATGTCATTCTCCCAGGTAAAGCCCATGCCGCCGTGGACCTGTATGCCGCGATTGCCCACGTTGCGGCCCGCGTCACTCGCATACATCTTGGCCACCGATACAGAAGCAGCGGCATCCGGCGTGTTCTCTTCCAGCGCCCACGCCGCATAGTAAGTTGCGGAACGCGAACTTTCGGTCTCAAGATACATATCGGCGCAGAGGTGCTGCACGGCCTGGAAAATGCCAATCGGCTTGCCGAACTGCTTCCGCGTCTTGGCGTACGCCACAGTTAACTCCAGCGTGCGCTGCATGCCTCCGGTCATTTCCGCACATAGGGAGACCGTAGCGACGTTCAGGGCGCCAGCCAAGCCGCCGGGATTACCCAAAGCTTCTGCCGGTGTGTCTTTAAATTCCACGGCATAGATTTTTCTCGCCAGGTCCATGCCTTTCATCGATTCAATGCGCAGGCCGGGAGCTTTGGCATCCACTACAAAAACGCCGTCGCGTGCGACGACTACGATAAAATCTGCGGCGGCAGCATCCGTGACAAACAGTTTTGCTCCCGTAAGCTTGTTGCCGGCGCTGCTGATTCTTAGATTCTCGTTATCCCAGCTTCCGGCAGCTTCCACCAGCGCCACTGTGGAACGCGCCTGCCCGGCCGCGATGCGCCCAAGATACTTCTTCTTTTGCTCGGGCGAACCGCAAGCCTCGATCACGGTTCCAGCCAGCACGACCGTAGAGAAGAATGGCCCCGGCAGCAGCGCATAGCCAGCTTCCTCCATCAGCAGTATCAGCTCAACTTTTCCCAGGCCCATGCCGCCGTATTCTTCGGGCACAACGATTCCGGTGAACCCCTGCTCGGCCAGCTTGGTCCAGAGCGCAGCGTCATAAGCTGTGCCCGTTTCCATTGCCTTGCGCACAGCCGCAACGGGGCTCTCACCGGCGAAGAACTTGCACGCCGTGTCTTTCAGAATCTGCTGGCTTTCCGATAGTC
>JBARNL010000641.1:0-1900 GCA_049802955.1 Candidatus Angelobacter sp. | reverse complement strand
GTGGCAAGAACGATCTTAACGAGCACAGCCATCGCGGGACCAGGCTTTCCTGCCAGCCGTACGAACTGGGTCTCCAACAATTGAAAGATCCCGATGATCAGCAAAATAAGCTGCTTATGTAATTCGGCAACAGGCGGTATAAGCGCAAGTCCGCCAAGAAAGATAAGCCAAAGAACATCAAGCCAGCGCGGAGTAGCGCGTTCTGTCATAAGGGGAGATTCGAATGTATCACGGGAAGGGTGCTGCTCGGGAGCCTGGCCACGCAGTCAGTTTTCTTTTACAAGTATCGCTCGAATTTTTGCGCTTAACGCTTGGAACGTAAAGGGCTTCTGCAGGAAGCAGGAAGGATCCAGGGCGATGCCGTGCCGCCACACGGCATCATCGGCATAACCTGAAATTATCAGCACGTTTGTATCCGGACGCGTCTTGCGGACGTGGTCCACCAGTCCACGGCCGCTCAACTTGGGCATCACGATATCGGAGATCAGCAGTGAGATAGGACCGGCGTGGCGGTCACAAATCTCAACCGCTTCTTTCCCGTCTCCGGCCGTGAGAACGTGATAACCACAACTCTCCAGGTACTCGCATGAGGCGTTGCGCAGTTCTTCTTCGTTGTCCACCAGGAGAATGGTTTCGTGCCCCGGTACGTGCAACCCATTCCGGGACTCCAACGGAGTTGGGTTTAGATCGCTGCCGTTAACAACCGGCAGATAAACATTGAACGTGGAGCCTCGCTGCGCCTCTGAATGCACGGTAATATAGCCGCCGCTTTGCTTCACGATTCCATACACCGTAGAAAGTCCTAGCCCGGAACCCGTTCTTTTAGTTGTAAAGAATGGCTCGAAAATCCGCGATTGGACTTCCTGGCTCATGCCTGCGCCAGTATCACTGATGGATAGACGCACATATCCACCCGGCGGCAGCTCGGATTGATCCGTGGAACTGAGATGCCGATCAATGGTAATCGTCAGGGTTCCACCTTCGGGCATGGCTTCCCGGGCATTAGCCGTCAGATTCATAATGACCTGTTCCATCTGGCTTTGGTCGGCACGCACCAGGCCAACATCCTTTGTGGCTTGAATACTGATCTGCACTTCCGCGCCCATCAGGCAGTCCACCATGCTGCTTACTCCCTCCAGCACCGTTGCCAGATCCAGCAACTTAAGTGACATGACCTGCTTGCGCCCAAAGGCAAGCAGCTGCCGCGTAAGGGATGCCGCTTTTTCAGTAGCCGAAATAATTTTTTCGGCGCGCCCGCGCTCTGCCTGGCTGGACGCATTTGATTCAAGCAGCTCCGCATGGCCGCTGATAATGCCAAGAATATTGTTGAAATCATGCGCTACCCCGCCTGCCAGTCGGCCTACAGCCTCCATTTTCTGTGAATCTCGCAGTTGTTCTTCCATACCCTGCTGTTCGGTGATGTCACGCAGCATGGCCAGATGCTGGCCAGGAAGAATATTAGCGGTAAAACAATAGTCCACCAGCCTCCGCGAGCCATCTTTCAGGTGCGCCCAGAACTGGCCTCGGCCGCTTTCGGACGTGCTAAGCTCGGCCCACACCTGCTCAAATCCCTTTTCGCAGAAGTCGCACAGGCGGCAACCGATGAGTTCATTGCGCGGGAGATTTATCAAGGCGCCCGCGGCGGCGTTCGCCTCCAGGCAGGTCCCATCGCCGGCAAAGATGACAATGCCTTCCAGGGAGTTCTCAAAAATTGCCCGGACAGTGGCTTCGCTCTGCCGCAATGCTTCTTCAGACCGCTTGCGCTCAATGGCATAGCGAATGGAGCGCAGGAGCAGCCGCCCATCAAACGTGCCTTTTACCAAATAATCCTGCGCGCCTTCACGCACCGTCTTAATGGCCAGGTCCTCATCGTCGGAACCACTCAGGACCAGGATGGCAG
>JBARNL010000640.1:0-4784 GCA_049802955.1 Candidatus Angelobacter sp. | reverse complement strand
TGCTAATTCCGCAATCGGTGGTGATTCGAATATCTCTCGTACCGGAATTTCCAGTCCAAATACATTCCGACACTTCGATGCCATTGAGATTGCCAGCAATGAGTGTCCGCCCAAATCAAAGAAATTAACGTGTCTCCCGACTCGCTTGACTTCCAACACCGCGGCCCAAATCTCTTCCAGTTGTTCCTCTACCTCAGTACCCGGAGCTTCGTAGTACTCTTCTGAATCGCCCGAATCCAAATCTTCTAACTTTTCTAATGCCTGCCGGTCCAACTTCCCATTGCTCGTCAACGGCAATTCCTGCAAGCTCACAATGGCATTTGGAATCATGTATGCCGGAAGCTTGCCTTTCAGGTCCCGCCGTAACTCTTCACGATTCCGCTCCCCAACCACATACGCCACCAGCCGTTTACTTCCATTCGCACTGGTCTTTGCCACCACAGCACAGCCCTTTACCCCGCTCTGCTGTTGCAGGATCGCTTCAATTTCTCCCAACTCAATTCGGAAGCCGCGAACCTTGACCTGAAGATCATTCCGTCCCACGAACTCGATCGTCCCATCCTTCCGCCACCGAACCAAATCGCCCGTACGGTACAAACGTCCTCCTGCCTCCCCGCCATACGGATCCGGTACAAACTGCTTCGCCGTCATCTCCGTTCGCCCCATGTAGCCGCGCGCTACACTTGCTCCTCCTATAAATCCTTCCCCCACGACTCCCACAGGTACCAGGTTCATCCATTGATCCAGCACATACATCCGCCGGTCTCCAATTGGTTTGCCGATGGGCAGTGAGATCAGGCTCTCAGGCATTTCCGCTGGCACCACATAGCAACTGCTGAATACCGTGCATTCCGATGGCCCATACCCGTTCACCACCCGCAGCCTCGGCAACTCCTCCAGTGCGCGCCGGATGTGTGGCACCGACGCCGTCTCTCCCCCCGTCATCAGATACTTCAATCCTTCCAGGCTCTTCACATCGCTTTCCACAAGCGCGTTGAACATGGCAGCGGTCAGCCACAGCGTATTCACTCCTCTTCCCTGCACATACTCCCGGATTTCTTCTCCACTCGTTACTCGCTGCTGCCGCGCCAGCACGCTCCGTCCTCCCTTCAGCAACGCCGGCCACAGCTCCAGCGTGAATGCATCCCAGCTCACTGAAGAATGTTGCAACAGTACTGTCTCTTCATCGAAGCCCACATAATCCGTTCCAAAAATGAAGCCCGGAACACTACGATGGGGTATCTCACTGCCCTTTGGTTCGCCGGTCGATCCCGAGGTATAGATCACATAAGCAAGGCATTCTGGATCAACTCCGGTCTCCTCCCGCTCCAGATTCGTATCCGGAAGGTCCTCATACACAACCTCATTCCCCACATCAACAATTTGTATGCCTGCTTCAATTCCTCCCGGTAAACCCTGTAAATCACTCCGCGCCAGCAGGGCCACCGGAGCGCTATCCTGCAACATGAATTGCAAGCGTTGCTCCGGATACGATAGATCCAGCGGTACATAGGCTCCTCCAGCCTTCAACACCGCCACCATCCCCACCACCATTTCCAATCCTCGTTCCACCCCAATCGCCACTCGCGTCTCAGGTTTCACCCCAATGGTCCTCAGATAACGTGCCAACTGGTTCGCTCTGCGGTTCAGATCTCTATAGGTCAACTCCTCGCCTTGGTACTCTACGGCCACGTTATTCGGCATCTTGGCCACACACTCTTCAAACAATTCTGTGATGGTCTTGCCGCGGCCATAGTCTCTGCCGGTCTGGCTCCATTTTTGAACTTGGTTTCTTTCCTCACCTGTCAATAAAGGCAATTCCCAAATCCGCTGCTCCGGATTTTCCACAACAGCTTTCAGCAGCCGCTCGTAATGTCCCAGCATCCGTTCAATCGTCTCTGCTTCAAACAGGTCAGTGCTGTAATTGAGCGCAATCTTTGGCTCTTTGGATTCCTCCACCATCATGGCGAAATCAAACTTGGATGTTCGAATATCGGCTTCGAACTCGCTCACCTGAAATGGCCCGAATTTCGAATCCGTGGGCCTGGGCACTGTGAACATTACTTGAATGAGTGGACCACGACTAAGATCTCTGTCCGGAGCTAATTCTTCTACCAGCTTTTCAAACGGCAAATCCTGATGCTCATACGCGCTGAGCGCTGTTTGACGAACCTGCCGCAGGGTTTCGCTGAAAGTCAGCTCTCCAGCCAGATTCGCGCGTATCACCAGCGTGTTCACGAAGTAACCAATCAGGCCATGTATGTTTGTCCGGCTTCGGTTGGCTATTGCCGTGCCAACTCCAAAATCCTCCTGCCCGGTGTACTTCATCAGCAGGACCTGGAACGCAGCCATCAATGTCATGAATAGACTGGCTCCTTCCGCTTTTCCCACTGCGCTCAGGCTTTCCAACAGGCCGCTCTCCAGGTTTCGCGCTTGCATTCCTCCGCGGAAACTCAGCTTTGCCGGTCGCACATGGTCGGTCGGCAATTCCAGCACCCGAGGCATGCCGTCCAACTGTTTTGTCCAATATCCCATCTGCTGCTGCAGCTTCTCTCCACTCAGCCCTTCCCTCTGCTCCAGCGCATACTCCCCATATTGCACTTGTAATTCCGGCAGCGGCGACTCTTCTCCTCTCCTAAATGCCTCATACAACTGCTCCAACTCCTCCATCAATACTGCCAACGACCATTCATCACAGATACTGTGGTGCAGCGTCAGCCCCCAAATATGGTCTGCTTCTTCCATACGCACTATCACGGCCCGGAATAACGGAGCGCGGCTTAAATCAAATGCCGTACTGTTTTCCTCCGCAATGACCTTCTTCGCCTGCTCCTCTCGCTCACTCGGTTCCAGGTGCCGCAGATCCATCACCGGCAACCGCACATCGAGCCTCTCCCCAATAACCTTCTGCATCGGTTTTCCCTGTTCGTCCATCACAAAGCAAGTCCGCAGGATTTCATGTCGCCGCACCACCTCCTGCAGACTGCGTTCCAGCGTGGCAACATCCAGGTCGCCTTTGAGCCGCCAAACCATAGGCACGCTGTAGAACGCGGTGCCGGGATTGAACCTATCCAGGAACCAAAGCTGCTCTTGCTGATAGGAAAGCGGAAAAAGCGAGGGTCTCGCTCCGGAAGCTTCCGACGCAGAAGAGGGCAGTTGCTCCTCCGCTACACTCTCCGCTATGTGACTACCTGGAGCGCTAAGGCCTTCTTTCTCCAATAAACGCCGCAGGAGTTCCCGCTCTTCTTCCAACCGATCTTTCTTCAATACAACTCTTCCTGAAGACATTTCTCTAAAACCCTTTATCGAAGTTTTTTTCGAATCGTCTGGGATACTCCCGAGTCTTTAATTGTTGTATTTCGTTCGCGATCACTGTCCCAAGATTGCAGACAGGTTGGTCAAGGTCCTGTAATGCCGCAGTCAGTAATCGCTCGTAATGCCGCGCCATTTGCTCTATGCGTCCGCGATCAAACAAATCCCGGTTGTAGATCCAGACGATATCGAGTTGTCCGTTACGTTCAATGGCATTGACTTCCAAATCGAAGCGCACGGTCCATGCTTCTGCTCCTAGCTCTTCAACCTCTAGTCCTTTAAGCTCCTGCAAGCCTGAGGAAGCATTCTGAAGAGCGAAGATCACCTGGAAGACGGGCGTCCGGTTTAAGCTGCGGTTCACTGAGAGTTCCTCTAGCACCCGCTCAAACGGAATTTCCTGATGCCGATAGGCCTCCAACGCAAACTCCCGCACCTGATCAAGCAGTTCGCGAAAACTGGCGCTTGGATCCACTCTCACTCGCATCGCTAACATGTTTGCAAAAAATCCGATCAGCCCCTCCAGTCGCTCATCCTGGCGGTTAGCAATGGGAGACCCAACCACGATGTCATTCTGTCCGCTGTAGCCATGCATCAGAACGGCAAAAGCCGTGAGCAAACTCATGTATAAGGTGGAGCGGCCACACTCATTCAATGCCGCTACTTTTTCCGCAGGCAAAGTTATTGCACAAACATCGGCAGCGTAAGTCTGTATGGCGGGACGTTCTCTGTCCCGAGGAATCTCCAGCTCTTCCGGTATTCCAGCCAGGTGCTCTTTCCAGAACCGAAGGTCTTCATCCAGCAACCCCTCGCTTACCGTCTGTGTCTGCCACAAAGCAAAATCCGCAACTTGAAGAGGCAGGTCCGGTAATGGGTTCTCGCGGCCTTGCAAGTAAGACTCATACAAATCCCTGAACTCCCTTATGAACACGCCCAGTGACCATCCATCCGATACGATATGGTGGAATGTTCGCAGCAGAACGTGATCTTCTTCCGCAAGTCTAAGCAGCTTCACTCGCAGCAGCGGACCACGGACCAGATCGAATGGTTCACACCATTCATTGTTCACAGACGTCATCACCTGCCGCTGCTGCTCCCCTTCGGAAAGCCCACTGAGGTCTTCAATTGGGATTTCAAGAGTAAGGCTGGGCGCGATGATCTGCACCGGCTTTCCCTGCTCTTCCCCAAAATGGGTGCGCAGGATCTCATGCCTATCCACGATTGTCTGGACGGCGCGGCGTAGTGCGTCCACATCCAATCTGCCGCGCAACCGCAGTGCCTGCGGCATGTTGTATTCCGCGCTGCTGCCTTGCAATTGATCGATAGACCATAGCCGTAGCTGGGAATATGACAAAGGCGCGGGCTCAACGTTGGAACGGCGTTGTAATGACCGCCGGGACCTCCTGCTGTCTTGCAGCCGGGGCGCTAATTTGGCAATCGTGGGCGATTCAAACACGCTACGTACTGCTACATCT
>JBARNL010000639.1:0-4858 GCA_049802955.1 Candidatus Angelobacter sp. | reverse complement strand
GTAATGTCTTCCGCGATCAACAAGAGAGCCCCGGCTTCAGCAAAAGATGTCCACGGCAGCCGGACGGCGTGGAAAAGCCAGAGCTCTTCGCCGAGTGAAACTTCATTTTCCGCCCATGAAGCTGGCTGTGGTGATAAATCTGCAAGCTCCTGCCAGCCACCCGCAAGCTGCGTCACAGCCGAGAGTTTATCCATGCTTATAGAGTGCCGTACGCCAAAAGCCTTCCAGGTTTCATTGCTAAAAAGCAGCGTGCCGTCAGCGCCGTAAACAGCCAGGCCTTCATTCATGGTTTCAAGCAAGGTCTGGTTGAAGGAATAGAGCGACGACAATTCCGCCTGAAGGTCTTTGAGCGCAGCCAGCTTCCAATGCAGGCGATCCGAGGCTGGCCACTTAGCGCGGTCAGTGCCGGGTTGCGCCGGTTTGAGCTGTCCATAATGCGGGCTGATGGCGGTACGCAGCTGTTGCAGACGCGACGTTACTTCGCGGTCCACGATCAGCAGGTTTTCCAGTTGCGCAATCGGCGCGGCAAGCACACCGGCGACCAGTAACGGACCGTAAGCAAGCAGACGATGGAAATCCGCAAACAGAAAATATGCCGCCAAATATACGCCGGCCAACATCCCCACAAGGACCAGCAGACCGCGCACGCCGGGATAACGCACCACCACCCAAAGCGATACCACGCTCATCAAGACTAAAAGCGTAAGTTGGCCAACGTTGCCGATTTGTGAAAGGATCCTGCCGCTCAACGCCATGTCTGCCACGTTGGCGTTAATTTCCACGCCGGGCATGGGCAGCTGGTTGCTGACGGGAGTGATCAGGCGGTCACTGATGTCGATACCGCCAAAACCAATTAGCACTGCTTTACCAGTGAGTTGCGGCGCGGACTTTCCGGCCAGTAGATCGCCTGCGGAAACCACGACGAATGGCGGGCTCGGCTCTCCCGGCTCAAATTGTAGACGATAATCGATCAGCATCGGCGGCAGCGAAGCCATGCGCTCAACTCCCGGCGATTTTTCTCCGCGTACAACTTTCTTCCCCAGCACTCCCGGATTGGCTAGTTCTGCCAACTTCAAGGCAAATGCAGGACGTAAGCCGTCGGCGCTTGGTTCCTGCACGGGAATGCTGCGGCAGAGTCCGTCGAAGTCGATAATGGCTTGCACGTGCCCGACGCCTTTGGCCGCTTGCGCGAAGCGGGGAAGCGGGTCCATCCACAGATTGCCGGTGGGCGAGGTAGAAATCTTTGCCGCGAGCACAATGTTGGGAGCCGACTGAATTGCTGCGGTCAACGCGGAATCATTCTGCTCATCCTCAACCTCGGGCAAGAGAACATCCACGCCAATAGCTCTGGGATTTTGCGCGCTGACGGCGCGAATCAGTTTCGCAAGCTCTGCACGCGGCCAGGGCCAGCGTCCGTGCTGTTCCAAAGTAGCGTCATCGATCAGCACCAGAGCGACCTGGCTTGACGTCGGCAGCGGACGCCGCACGCGGAAGAAAAAGTCATTCAGTTTCTGGCTCAGCGTGGAAACAGGGAAGCTCAGGCTGACCAGGCACACCAGTCCCAGCAGGACTGCGTTGAGCCTGACCCAACGGCCCCAGGTGGTGGGCTTTGTCTGCTTCGAATTGGAGAAAAACTTCATCGCTGAACCCGATGTACTCTTTGCTGCAATCAGCCGACCATTAAATCAATCCCTAGCCGGCGCGCCTTCTGGTACAAAGTTTTCCGTTCAATGCCCAGCGCCCGTGCGGCTTTAGATTTGTTGCCTGCGTGCTCCTGCAACACGCGCAGAATGTGTTGCCGCTCCATGTCTTCCAATGACGAAGGGGGAGTTTTATCCGGAAGGCCGTTGCTGCGGACCATCTGGCGCTCACGCTCCACGTCGGCGACGCCGATCTCTCCGGAGGAACAGAAAATACCAAGGCGCTCCACCAGATTTTCCAGTTCACGGACATTTCCCGGCCATGACGCGTTGGTCAGCATCTTTACCGCAGAATCCGTGATGGTGATATTGCGCTTGCTCTTGGTGTTGGAACGCTTCAGGAAATGCTGGACGAGCAACGGAATGTCTTCACGGCGTTCTTCGAGTCCCGGAAGATTGATCACCACCACGCTCAGGCGATAGTAGAGGTCTTCGCGAAAGCGGCCTTCGGTCATCAGCTTGGTCAAGTCGCGATTGCTGGCCGCAAGAATGCGAACATTGATCTGTGTGTACTTGTGCGAGCCAACCCGGCGGATTTGCTGCTCCTGTACCGCGCGCAGAAGGTTGACTTGAAAGCCGGGCTTGGTTTCAGAAATTTCATCCAGAAACAGCGTGCCGCCGTGCGCCGCCTCAAACAGGCCGGGACGGGCGCTGTCGGCGCCGGTATAAGCGCCTTTTTCATGGCCAAAAAGTTCGCTTTCCAGAATGTTTTCCGGCAACGCGCCGCAGTTTACGGGAACAAATGGTTTGTCCGCGCGGGAACTGTGATCGTGCAACGCGCGAGCTACGAGTTCTTTGCCCGTGCCGCTTGCGCCCAGAATCAACACGCTGGCTTCTGTGGGAGCAACGCGCGCAATAGCGCGATAGACCTCCAGCATTTTCGGGGTGCGTCCAATGATGGACGTTTCGGGACCTTCGTCAATGGCGGCGGTGGCTTCGCCTGAGCCGCGTTTGCTGGCCTGAACTCTTCGCACCAGGGCCAGCAGATCATCGATCAACAAAGGCTTGCCCAAATACTCAATGGCTCCCGAGCCAAGTGATTTGGTCACGGTTTCAACGCTGGTATGGGCCGTCATAATCACGCAGGCGCACTGCGGCTGCAGGACTTTGATGAGATCAAGCACGTTCAAGCCGTTGGCGGTTCCCAGATAAAGATCGAGCAGCGCCAGATGAACCGGCTCCTGCCGCAGTATTACGTCTGCGCTGGCCACGCTGTTGGCGGTGAGGCATTCATAACCTTCAGCGGCCAGCACGGAGCTGAGCAGGCTGCGGGTGGAATCGTCGTCATCCACTACCAGAATTCTAAAGTTACGATTTTTTTCGCTGCCGGACATCCGAAATAGCCTTTCTACAGCCTGCAAAGACTGTCTTCAGAAACCTGTACGAGTCAAAATTTGTACCCCAGCGTCACGCTCACGGCGTTCGCGCGGAATGCGCCCGTGGCCTGTATGAGGTGATAGTAGTTATAGTCGGCGGCAAGGTCCCACGGGCCGAATAGAAAATCATTCTTTATGGCGGCAACGCCAGCGGGCGAGTAGCCGGCAAAGTCTTCCAGAATTTCAGCGCCGCCATAACCCATATATTCGCCGCGATAATGCTTTCCCAGACGCATGCGGAAGCCGGCCGCGCCAAGATGGCTGCGGTACTGGTTAGGATTGAAATATCCGTGGTTCAGGTCTTTAGTGAAATGAATATGGCGGAAAGCATAGCCGCCGCCAATGGCAAACTGATTGTCATGCCAGGGAAACCAGCGCAACGCTTCTCCCCACTCACGCTCGCCATGATTACTGTCAGAGTAGTGAGCTAGAGAAAAACTGCCGGCGATGGAAAAATTATGCCCATGGTAATCAACATGGCTGTGCCAGCCGTGCGCCAGCAGGTCGAATGCAGCGGAATCGAAGGTGGGTGAAATTGGATAGCGCGAGAAGCCGCCGGAAACATTGAGTCCCTTTACGGGATAGAGTTCGAGATCTCCGCCATAAAGAAGCTGGCTACTGCTATCGGCAAAACGCACTGCTCCCACGCTGGTACGCACGGCAACATATTTGCCAAGCCGCAGGCGAGTATCCGCCGCGCCAGAAAACACTGTCTCAGTGAAGGTGCCGGTCTTCCATAGCGACGTTTCATCTACGCCCACGCGGCTAGTGATGTTCTTAGTGAACTGATAAACCATTCCCTGGCTGGAATAGACAGAGCGGTTTCCTGACGTATCAGTGAAGAACGATTCAGTGTTTTGTACGCGATGGAATTTCCGCGCCTGGCCTTCAACAGATTCAGACGCCAGATAGTCACTGTACTGCTGCAATTGCAGGCTGGTTGGATGCCGCGTAAACGCCTGTTGCAATTGTGCCCGGGCTTCTGCGCGCTTTCCTTCCAGCGCCAGATTATGGACCAGCCCAAGCGCCGCGGCTTCGTCATCGGGATCGGCCGTGAGCAATTCGCGATAGAGGCGGTCAGATTCGCGGTAGTTTTCCCGATAGCCAAAAATCTGCGCCAGTTCCAGCTTGGCGTTACGGCTGGAGCTGTTGGCCAACAGGATGGAGTTCAGCAGGCCAATTGCCTGGCGATCTCGCTTTTGCTCCACGTAGATTCGGGCCAGCTGGATTTGCAGCTCTTCCCGATTAGGAAACTTGATTAGCCCTTGCTGCACCAGCGATAGAGCTTTTTGCTCATTGTGCTCGCTCAATGCTTGCTGGCTTTGCGCGACGATGTGCGCAAGTTCCTGCTCCGGCGTCTGCTGTGAAAAGAGATGCGTGCTCACCAATGCGAGCAAGGCCGTAATAATCCTGACGAAAATGGTTTGACGTTTCATGTGTTCGAGCCCGCGCGCTTGGTTATCCCCTGTTTAGCAGCAACTGATCGGCCTAAACCTGTTTTTCAATGAGATAGACAGGCTAGGGCCGCCGCTGAAACCAAAAGTGTATCCAAACGACGTACTGGGTGTATCAGATTTCACCACATCGGAGCGGTTTATACAATCCAAAGCTGGAAAGCGAAGGTGCTAGTACCTGACCGGTACATTCATTAAGGCAGGCAAGCTTCTGCAAGTTGATGGTGCGAAAGGGGGGGACTCGAACCCCCACGCCTTGCGGCGCCAGATCCTAAGTTGAGGCGTAATGGCGGCGTTTGAGCCGCCAGCCGAAATCCTGAGCAAGCGC
>JBARNL010000638.1:0-1589 GCA_049802955.1 Candidatus Angelobacter sp. | reverse complement strand
ATGAACGAGCGGCGGGGCCCGGACATTCCGAGCCGCCTGCACTAGGGCAGATGAATCTGAACTAAACCAAGAATGTATAAGCGGTTTGTCGCGCAGCGACCATAAAAAATGACCTTCTGCCGGGCCAGGCAGAAGGTCGAATCACCTCAATGGATACAACTAAGCAGCAGGCTTAAGAGCAGGCGCAGCTGCAGGCTCAACAAACTGTTCCGTCTCCGTGGATCCCTCCATCGCCGTGGTGGAAGACTGGCCACTGGCAATGGTCTGTGCAACTTCATCAAAATATCCGGTGCCAACAAACCGCTGGTGCCGGACTGCCGTGTAACCTTTTTCCGCGCATCTGAATTCTTTTTCCTGGAGCCGCGAATACGCCGTCATGCCTTCACGCGCGTAGCCATGCGCAAGCTCAAACATGCTGTAATTCAGGGCGTGGAAGCCGGCCAGCGTTACGAACTGGAATTTGTAGCCCATAGCGGCCAACTCGGTCTGGAATTTCGCGATGGTGGCTTCATCCAACTTTTTCTTCCAGTGGAATGAAGGCGAGCAGTTGTACGCCAGCAGTTTGCCGGGGAACTTCTCATGGATTGCCTCAGCAAAGCGGCGCGCCTCTTCAATGTTCGGCTCTGATGTTTCGCACCAGATCATGTCAGCATAAGGCGCGTAGATCAGGCCGCGGGCAATCGCCGCATCAATTCCGCCTTTGAAGCCGAGATAGCCTTCAGGCGTGCGCTCGCCGGTGAGGAATTCCACATCGCGCAGGTCGCTGTCTGAAGTGATCAGTTTGGCGCCATTCGCGTCGGTGCGGGCGATCAGGATTGTGGGCACGTTTTGGATATCGGCCGCCAGGCGCGCTGCCACCAGCTTTTGCACAAATTCCTGCGCCGGAACCAGAACTTTGCCGCCCATGTGTCCGCATTTCTTCGCGGAGGCTAACTGGTCTTCAAAATGGACCGCAGCCGCACCCGCTTCAATCATCGATTTCATCAGTTCAAAGGCGTTCAGGTTGCCGCCAAAGCCGGCTTCCGCATCGGCGACGATCGGAGCAAACCAGTACATGCCATTCTTGCCTTCAGCATGATGCATCTGGTCAGCGCGCAGGAAAGCATTGTTGATCTCTTTCACCACGTTGGGGACGCTGTTGCAGGGATACAGGCTCTGGTCGGGATACATCTGCCCGGCGAGATTCGCGTCGCCCGCCACCTGCCAGCCGCTCAGGTAAATTGCTTTCAGCCCGGCCAGCACCTGCTGCACGGCCTGATTGCCGGTCATCGCTCCCAGGGCTTTTACATATGGCTCCGTGTGGAGCATATCCCAGAGGCGCAACGATCCCAGGCAGGCCAGCGTATGCTCAATCTGCACGGTGCCGCGCAGTCGCACCACGTCTTTCGCCGAGTAAGGCCGTTCAATGCCCGTCCAGCGGGGATCTTGTATCCATGTTTCCTGTAAGCGTTGTTCTGGGGTCTGTCTCACGATGAAGCCTCCGTTCGAATGTGGATAAGATTGCCGGCCCAAAAAGAGCATTTCTTTTCTCGGCACCCATTAGATGCGCGCGTAATCTGGGTGGCAAACCAACTCGTCCGATTCGGACT
>JBARNL010000637.1:0-10291 GCA_049802955.1 Candidatus Angelobacter sp. | reverse complement strand
GTACAGGAATGCGCAACCAAGCTGGGACATGCGCCCAGCATGGCAGAGTTTCGCAAAGCTACGGCAATTGGGAAAGGGCATATACGAAGGCATTTTGGCACGTTTGGGCAACTACTGGAGGCGAGCGGACTGGAAGCGCGCGGGTCAGGACATATGGTGGAGATGAAAGCCCTTTTTGCCGATTGGGCAGGGACCGTGCGGCGGCTCAAGAAGTGTCCCACACTGGCGGACTATGAATTGCACAGCAAATACAGTCCCAGGCCGCTGGTGCGCCGATTCGGGCTGTGGGTGAACGTGCCGGCGGGGATGCTGGAGTACGCGAAAAAGGAAGGACTGGAAGGGGAGTGGGAAGACGTGCTGAAGATAGTTGTGGCGGATGTGAAGGCGGAAGGGAACCCGTCACAGACGTTGGAACCGCGAAAAGTGACGCGGAGAGCGCAGGTGATGCATGATCGTCCGATTTACGGGTTGCCGATGTTCGCGCCGTTCAGCTTTGCTCCCACCAACGAGCAGGGCGTGCTCTTTGTGTTTGGCGGAGTGGCACATGAACTGGGACTTACCATCACACGGGTCCAAACAGGGTTCCCGGACGTGGAAGCAATGAGGGAAGTGGGCCCGAATAAGTGCCAGCCGGTAAAACTGGAGCTGGAGTACGAGAGCAGGAATTTTCTGCTTCATATGCATCCGCTGGATGGGTGCGATGGGATTGTGTGCTGGATAAATAACTGGCCGGAGTGTCCGCTGGAGGTGATTGAACTGAGGACAGTGGTCGAGGAATTGGCCAAGAAGAAGAATTGCCAAAATTGCCAAGAATGCCAAAATCGCCGAAAGTGAAGTTCAACACCTTTGAAACGCAGAGGAACAGAGGAAGCGGAGGAAAAAATCTTTTGCGGCAGATTTTGGGGAGCGAGATCGGGGGATCGCGCGTGATCGGGACATCGGGTGATCGGGAACAAAACCTTTGAAACACAGAGGAAAGGAGGGAGCGGAGGAAATAAACACGTCGCCGCAGATTGCGCAGATAAAACGCAGATCGGAAAACTTGCATTAACTGCTGGTCCGCCTGGGACCCGAAATGCTGATTTACCTAGCAGTTAGGGTGAACGCACGGACAATCCGGGCAGAGGGTTCTTTTCGATATTGCCTCTTTCACTTGCCCCATTGTCACTTCAGCGATTCCCCTTAAGTACTCCCTAAAGCTGTTTACTCTTCCCGTAAGTGCATGAACCTTAGAGGGGAACGGCTGATTGACAATTTCTGTCACCCGGCACACAATCGGGCTACTCAAGTTCTTCCCTCTGACCAGCGGCTGTCCCCCGGCCTCTTTGAGACATGGTGCGCTTGAGACAAATTCATCCAGGACCTGCTACTAACTATGTCGCAAAGGCTAGGCGATCTTCTGGTCAAAGAGAAGATCATCACGCACGACCAACTCGATAAAGCGTTGAAGGCGCAGCGTGAGCAAGGCCCTAATTCGCGCCTGGGTTCCACGCTGGTCCACCTGGGATTTGTGAGCGATGAGGAAGTCACCAACTTCCTCTCGCGGCAGTACGGCGTTCCCGCCATCAACCTGCAATATTTTGAAATTGATTCTTCCGTGGTCAAGCTGATTCCGGAAGAGACGGCCAAGCGCTACCAGATTCTTCCGCTCAGCCGCGTTGGCGCGTCGCTGACCATTGCCATGGTGGACCCAACGAACGTTTTTGCCATGGACGATATCAAGTTCATGACCGGCTTCAACATTGAGCCGGTGGTGGCGTCTGAATCCGCCATCATGGACGCGATCGACAAGGCTTACGGCGGCTCGCAGCAGGAATCGAACGTGGACGAACTGCTGGCTTCAATGGGTGACGAGGCCGACGTAGAGCTTCAGTCCGAGCAGGACGATATCGATCTGGCCGAACTGGAGAAATCGGCCGACGAAGCGCCCATCGTTAAGCTGGTAAATATTGTGATGACGGATGCGGTGAAGCGCGGCGCCAGCGACATCCACATTGAGCCGTACGAAAAAGAATACCGCGTGCGCTTCCGTATTGACGGCATCTTGCAGCACATTATGTCCCCGCCCATGAAATTGAAGGATGCCATTACCAGCCGTATAAAAATTATGGCGAAGATGGATATTTCCGAGAAGCGCCTGCCGCAAGACGGACGCATCATGTTGAAAATGCAAATCGGCGGGAAGAAAAAACAGCTTGATTTCCGCGTCAACTGCCTGCCCACGTTGTGGGGCGAAAAAGTTGTCATGCGGCTACTGGATAAAGAAAATCTCCGGCTGGATATGACCAAGCTGGGCTTTGAGCCGGAGTCGCTGGAAAAATTTCAGCGCGCGGTGCTCAAGCCTTACGGCATGGTGCTGGTTACCGGCCCCACGGGATCAGGCAAGACCAACACTCTTTATTCTTCCGTCTCACTGCTCAACAAGCCGGACACCAATATCATCACCGCGGAAGACCCGGTTGAATTCCAGTTGCACGGCGTCAATCAGGTGCAGATGAAAGAATCCATTGGCCTGAATTTTGCCGCGGCCCTGCGCGCTTTTTTGCGACAGGACCCCAACGTGATCCTGGTGGGCGAGATCCGAGACTTTGAAACCGCTGAAATCGCCATCAAAGCCGCTCTCACCGGTCACCTGGTGCTTTCCACGCTGCACACGAACGGCGCGCCGGAAACTATCAGCCGTTTGATGAACATGGGCATTGAGCCATTCCTGGTGGCGACGGCGGTTCACCTGATCTGCGCCCAGCGTTTGATCCGGCGCATCTGCGTTGAGTGCCGTGAAGAAGTTCCGATGCCGCCGCAAGCCAAGGTGGACGCCGGCTTTACGCCGGAAGAGGCGAAGACCGTGAAAATTTTTAAGGGCAAAGGCTGCTCCGTGTGCAACGGCACAGGCTACAAAGGGCGGGCCGGGCTGTATGAAGTTATGGAAGTGGACGATGAAATCCGCGAATTGATTTTGATTGGCGCGTCCGCCGTGGAGCTGAAGAAGAAAGCCATTGAGCGCGGCATGATCACGCTGCGTCGCAGCGGCCTGGTGAAAGTGAAAGAAGGCGTTACCACGCTGGAAGAAGTTGCAAGGGAAACATTGCACTAAGGCGGCTGTTGGCTATTGGCTGTTAGCTCTTAGCTCTGTGTGAAAGATCCAAGCAGCGTCGGCTAAAGGACAAGAGCCAAAAGCAATCAGTAATTGGTACTTGGTAATTAGCTCAGCTAAAGCTGGTGCAGGGAAAGGGGCTAAAGGGCAACAACAGGTAAGAGCCAAAGATGTTGTACCGTAGCGGCTGAAGCCGGGAATTATGAAGGTTGGACCGAAGGCACATAAATGCCTGCTCCACTCCGCGAGAGAAAACAAGCGAAGAGCCAAGGGCCAAGAGCTAAGGGCCAAGAGCCAAAGGCGAATTAGGAAAGAACAGGGAACCACATGAATGTCACACTAAGCGATCTGTTGAAGAAGATGCTGGACATGTCCGGCAGTGACCTGCATATCACCACCAACTCACCGCCGCAGGTCCGCGTTCACGGGCACTTGCAGCCGCTGGATATGCCGCCGCTCACGCCGTCGGAAACCAAGCAGCTTTCCTATAGCGTTCTCACCGATGCGCAGAAGCATCGCTTTGAAGAAACACTGGAGTTGGACTTCTCGTTCGGCCTGAAGGGCCTGGCCCGCTTCCGCGGCAACTGCTTTAACCAGCGCGGCGCGGTGGGCGCGGTTTACCGTGTGATTCCTTTTGAGATCAAGACATTCCAGCAGTTGAATCTGCCGAACATTATTTCCAAGTTGTGCGATAAGCCTCGCGGCTTGATTCTGGTCACCGGCCCTACGGGCTCCGGTAAGTCCACAACGTTGGCCGCGATGCTCGATAAGATCAATACCGAGCGCCACGACCACATTATTACCATTGAGGACCCGATTGAATTTGTACACCAGAATAAGAGCTGCCTGGTGAACCAGCGTGAAGTCCACTCTGACACGCAGTCATTCTCCAACGCTCTGCGCGCCGCGTTGCGTGAAGATCCTGACGTGGTGCTGATTGGCGAAATGCGCGACCTGGAAACTATCGAATCGGCCCTGCGCATTGCGGAAACCGGCCACTTGACTTTTGGCACCTTGCACACCAATTCAGCCGCATCCACAATCAACCGTATTATTGACGTTTTTCCGTCGCACCAGCAGTCGCAGATTCGCGCACAGCTTTCCCTGGTACTGGAAGGGATCCTTTGCCAAACGCTGCTGCCGCGTGTGGGCGGGCAGGGACGCGCCATGGCTATGGAGATTCTTATTCCCAACGCCGCGGTGCGCAACCTGATTCGCGAAGACAAGATCCATCAGGTTTATTCGTCGATGCAGTCAGGCCAGGACAAGTTTGGTATGCAGACGTTCAACCAGTCGTTGGCGACGCTTTATTTCCAGAAAGCCATCACGCTGGAAACCGCATTGGCGCGGTCGTCCATGCCCGATGAGTTGCAGGACATGATTAATCGCGGCGTGCAGGCGCCCAAAGTAGCAGCGGCCACTCCGCAGCGCAGATAAAAAGTTTTTCCAGTCCTCCCCCCGGGACTGGCAAGGGAAGCGAGTAGGCAAAAAGGACGAGAGGAGTCACGGTTATGCCGGTATTTACATTTACAGGGACCGACCCCCAAGGCAAGAAAATTGCCGGGGAACGGTTAGCTGACAGCAAGGCCGCGGTCACTATGCAGTTGCGCCGCGAACGCATTACCCCGGGGGCCATTAAAGAGAAGGGCAAGGAATTCGCTCTTCCTAAACTGGGCACCGGCAAAGTACCTGTCAAGGACATCGCCGTTTTCTTTCGGCAGTTTTCCGTCATGATCGATGCCGGACTTCCTCTGGTGCAGTGTCTGGAAATCCTGGCGTCCAACCAGGAAAACCAGGTGTTCCAGAAGTGCCTTACCGGCGTGCGCCAGAGCGTTGAAGGCGGTTCCACGCTTTCCAATGCCATGCGCCAGTATCCCAAGATCTTTGACGATCTCACCACGAACATGATTGAAGCAGGTGAAGCCGGCGGTATTCTCGATACCATCCTTCAGCGCCTGGCCACCTACGTGGAAAAGGCCGTCAAGCTGAAGTCGGCGGTGAAGTCGGCTTTGATTTATCCGGTTTCCGTTATCTCAATTGCCGCGCTGGTGGTGGGATGCCTGCTTAAATTCGTGGTGCCGATTTTCGCCAACATGTTCATCAGCATGGGCGTTGATCTGCCGCTGCCGACGAAGATCGTGATCGGACTCAGTAATTTTATCGGACGGTTCTGGTGGCTGATCATTGCCGGCATAGTCCTGATTTTTGTCGCGGTCACATATATTCGCAAAGATCCCAAAGGCCGCTACATGTTTGACAAGATGCTGCTGAACCTGCCGGTTCTCGGCACCGTGCTGCGCAAGATTGCCGTGGCCCGCTTCACCCGGACTCTGGGCACCCTGATTACCTCGGGCGTTCCGATCCTTGAGGGACTTACCATTACTGCAAGAACGTCAGGAAATGCCGTTCTTGAAGATGCATTGATGAAAGTCCGGAAAGCGGTAGAAGAGGGCCGCACGATCGTTGATCCCCTGAAGGAAAGCGGCGTGTTTCCCAACATGGTTACGCAGATGATTGGAGTGGGTGAAGCCACCGGCGCTATGGACGCCATGCTGCAGAAGATCGCTGACTTTTACGAGGATGAAGTGGACGCCGCTACCAAGGACATGCTCACTCTGCTCGAGCCAATCCTGATCGGCTTCCTTGGCGTGGTTGTGGGTGGCATTGTAATTTCTCTGTATATGCCGCTCTTCTCCATGATTTCAAAACTATCCGGCTAACGTTTGCCGGATAGCCCTCAAGTGAATATTCTGGCCCGCCTGTTCGCAGGCGGGTCTTCAATCGATGCACGAAAGAAACAGGCGGAAATGGGAGACATCAGGTTTAACGAGCGGGCGTGGCTGGCATGGCTGGTAAAAGTTCGTGTCATTGTCATCTCCGCTCTGCTGGCCGTTGAACTTCTCATTGCTCGTCTCACGCCCAACAACGTCAACGTCCGTTTGTTTGAAACCGTAATTGTCGCGTGGTTTACGGTCTCTTTCTTTTTCATGTTCATGGTCTCGCTCTGGCAGGAAACCAAGCGCCAGGCCATCGTCCAGATTTTTACCGACCTTGCGTTCATCACGGCGCTGGTCTATGTCACCGGCGGCATTGATACTTTTTTCAATTTTCTCTATCCATTGGCGATCATTGTCGCCAGTATCTTGCTTCCGCGTTATTGGGCCTATCTGACGGCTGCTGTCTCTTTTATCTGTTTTGGCGCTCTGCTGGAACTCATCTATTTTGAGCGGATACCTTCTTTTCAGTATTCCGCGCGTGGCGATCTCAGGTCCCTTCAGATCGTCATCACCATCAATTTCTGCGCTTATATGGCGGTTGCGCATCTCTCCAGTTCATTGGCCTCCAAGCTGCGGCAGGCCGGTGTGGAACTGCGCGACAAAAGCGGCGAATTGCTCAGTTTGCAGGCGCTGCATGAAAACGTGATTCATTCCATCCGTAGCGCCCTTATCACCACCGATCTTGAAGGCCGCATCACGTTGATGAACGCTCCCGGACAAAAAGTTCTGGAGCGCACCGCTTCCTCGGTTTACGGGCGGCACATTTCCGAGCTGTTTCTGGACCCGCTGCCTAACATCGACTCGCTTTCCATTCAGTGTGAGGTACGTGGCCTAACGCCCTCTGGGACAGAAAAAATTTTCGATGCAAACGTTACCGCGCTTGTTGTTCCCGCGCAGGGGGCCATCGGCTACGTTTACACCTTTGAGGACCGCACTGAGCTTCGCCGCCTGGAAGGTGAAGTCCGCAGGCGCGATCGGCTCGCTGCCGTAGGGCGGCTGGCTGCCGGCATCGCTCATGAAATCCGTAATCCACTCGCGTCAATCGCCGGCTCCATCAACGTGCTTGCTGAAGTGACTCCTTTCAACGAAGAACAGAAGACCCTGGTCAACATCATCACGCGCGAATCCACGCGGCTCAATGCCATCATTTCCGATTTTCTGGTTTATTCCCGCGAAAAAAGTTTCAAGTTCTCTCGCATGGACCTGGTCCCGTTGATCGAAGATGCACTCGTTCTTCTCGCCAACCGTTCGCAGACCAAAGATCTTACAATCGTGCGTGACTACGCCGTGCCCAATGCCTATGCCGCCGTGGATGCCGACAGAATCAAGCAGGTGCTGTGGAACCTGCTGGAAAACGCCGTGCGCGCGATGAAAGGCAAGGGGACCATTACCGTATCTGTGCGCGCCGTGGGGGATTTCCTGCGCATCGGCATTCGCGATACCGGCCCCGGCATTGCCCCCAACCTTACTGAAAAAATCTTTGAGCCATTCCAATCTCAATTTGAAGGCGGCACCGGTCTGGGATTGGCCATCGTTTATCAAATCGTGCAGGCGCATGGCGCCAGAATTTTTGCCCAGTCAACTTTGGGCAGTGGAGCGGAGTTTATTTTGGAAATTCTTCATGCCCGGGCCGCCTCGGTTGAGCCTGATGATGTGCCGCTGAACCAGGAGGTCACGCATGGCTAGCATTCTTGTCTGTGATGACCAGCGCTCGATTTGCGAAATGCTGGACATTTCGCTGCGCAAAGACGGCCATCGCGTTGAAACCGTGAACGGCGGCGAGGCGGCAAAAAAGAAGCTTAGCTCCGCCAATTATGAACTCTTGATCACCGATATTAAAATGCCGCAGACTGATGGCATTGAAGTCCTGCGTTTTGCCCGCCAGTCTTCGCCGGAAACTTCCGTCATTCTTATCACCGCCGTTGAAGACTATGAAGCCGCCGTGCAGGCAGTCAAGGGCGGCGCGTTCGACTATATCCATAAAGGCCCCGGCCTGCTGGAAGAGCTAAAGCTTGCCGTAGGACGCGCGCTGGAAACCCTGGTCCTTCAGCGTGAAAACTTTGCGTTCAAGCGCGATGCCGCCAGCCGCAACTCGCTCGATAATTTTATCGGCAGCAGTCCGGTCATCGAAAAGTTAAAAGCCACTATCCGCACCGTTGCGCCCACCGCCAGCACCGTGCTGATTTATGGTGAAAGCGGCACTGGCAAGGAACTTGTCGCGCGCGCCGTGCATTCCTGCTCCACCCGCGCCTCGGAGCCGTTTGTCTCCATCAATTGCGGCGCGTTCCCGGAAACGCTTCTGGAAAGCGAGCTCTTTGGATACGTAAAAGGCGCTTTCACCGGAGCCAGCCAGAACAAGCGCGGACTTTTTGAAGTGGCCAGTGGCGGGACTATTTTTCTCGATGAAATCGGCGAGATGAGCGTCTCCATGCAGGTCAAATTGCTGCGCGTCCTCCAGGAGCGCACTATACGTCCTGTGGGCGGCACGCAGGAAACGCCTGTGGACGTGCGCGTGATCGCCGCCACCAATCGAGACCTCCGTGAGATGGTTGCCAACGGCACGTTCCGTGAAGACCTTTATTATCGCGTGAGCGTAATTCCCATCCAGGTGCCCGCGCTGCGTGAGCGCCGTGAAGACGTTGAACTGCTGGCCAACCACTTTCTTAAAAAATATTCCATCGCGGCGCAAAAGAGCATTTTGCGGGTCTCGCAGGAATCGCTCGATGCGCTCAAGGCTTTTGAATGGCCCGGCAACGTGCGCCAGGTGGAAAACACAATTGAGCGTGCCGTCGCTATGGAAACCGGCAATGAACTCAGGGTAGATCTTGAGGCTGACCGTCCGCGCGCCCGCGCCGCAGCCGCATCCAGCAACGGCCATAGCAGCCCGGATGTTCCCAGCGATGGAATTGACTTTGAAAAGTATGTCGCCGGCGTTGAGCGCTCGTTGATCGAATCAGCCCTGCAACAGTCCGGCGGCGTGCAAATCCGCGCCGCTGAGCTGCTGAAGGTTTCCTATCGATCGTTCAGGCATCTGCTGAAGAAATACGATATCTAGCTTTTTTCTGAAATCCCGACCCTGAGCTTGTCGAAGGGGAGGGAACCCTATTGCAGCGTTACTGCTGGATGAAATGCGCGGCTCTTGGCTTCCTGCCTTAAGTTACCCGATTACCAAATCACCAAATTACCCAATCCTTTTGATTCGCGTAATTCGCGGCCAGCCCCGCTCTCCTAAGCTGCTTCATCATCCCTTCTGGTCGGTGGGATATCGTCAGGCCGTCCATATTCTTCATGTGTATGCACCGGGCGTTCGGGATGGTCGGCAGCATCTTCCACGCCCTCCACGACGGCAGCTTCCAGCGATTGATTAGTGTCTGCAAGTTCCTCCACTGATTCTTCGCTGACTTCCTCTACAGGCGAAAGCTGTTGCAACTCGCCGCCGTGACCCGCGCTTTCTTCACCCACCTCGCGCGAATCGTTCCCAAGTTCATCGGCCCTTGCTTCCAGGTCGCCTTTCAGTTCTGGTGATCTTTCATCGATCTCTCGATTCAGCTTCTTCTTCGCCATGGAGTCTCCTTTGCGCTGAGTTGCAGCTGGATAGTGCCTCTCAAATTTAGATGCCCAAAACTCGGGATGACGAGTTAATAAAAAGTTAACGATAAATGCATTGGTTATTCACGTTACGCTGCCGAGCGGTAAGGTCGATAACGCGAGCCTTCATCCTTAACCAGCCATTTTCCAATTTGTCATCCTGAGCGGAGCGCAGCGGAAATTCCTTAACTTAATTGTTGATGGGCGCGCAGTCGAAGGATCCCGACACTGCTTGCAGAGCCACGCCGCGTCAGGGAGTTCTCACCAGGGGCTGTCCCCGGAACCGCATTTCGCGTCCCCAGTGTTCGGCCAGGTCCTGCCAGCGCGGGTTCGTCTTTTCGATTAGCGTGATCTTTTTCTCGCGTCGCCAGCCCTTTTAACTGCTTCTCGCGCCGGATTGCATTCAGAACGTAGTCGAAGGTCTCGAAGTAAACCAGCCGATGGACTTTGTACTTCTTCGTGAAGCCCTCGATTGAATCCATCTTGTGCTGGGATATCCGGCGATCAATGTATCCGGTGATGCCGATATAAAGCGTGCCAGTGCTGCTGGTCAGGATATAGACCCAGAATTTGTAGTTGAAGCCATCGCGCACGGCAGAAGGGTATCACAGCAGCATGGGTAGAACTCCCTGAATCGGTATGGTCACAAAGGGCATTCTCGGGATCCTTCGACTAGGCGCCCCTCAGCAATAGCATGCCGGCAGATATTACGCGCTCCGCTCAGGATGACAAGTTTTAAATTGTGAGGTTCCAATAAGCTGACACGATACATTGAATTGTTGCCAGCAAACTTACATCAACCGCAGTGTATCTCCATGAATGCTTTCATTCG
>JBARNL010000636.1:0-1882 GCA_049802955.1 Candidatus Angelobacter sp. | reverse complement strand
ATGTCGATCTATGACAACGTGGCCGCGGGCCTGAAACTCAATGGTTTTCGAAATCGGCGTGAACTTGATCAAGTGGTGGAACGCTCACTCAAACAAGCAGCGTTTTGGGACGAAGTTAAAGACGATCTGAAAAAGAAATCCGGGGCCAGCCTTTCCGGAGGACAGCAGCAGCGGCTTTGCATCGCGCGCGCCCTGGCAGTGGAACCGGAAGTGCTGCTGATGGACGAACCCGCATCCGCTCTTGATCCCATCTCCACGGCAAAGATTGAAGACTTGATTTTTGAGCTGAAAAAAGAATATACCGTCGTGATCGTCACCCATAATATGCAGCAGGCGGCGCGGGTAGCGGATTTTACCGCTTTTTTTCTCATGGGCAACATGGTGGAGCTGGATAAAACAGAAACCATGTTTACCAAACCTTCCGACAAGCGCACGGAAGATTACATTACCGGGAGGTTCGGATGACGCGCACGCGTTTCCATCAAGGATTGGACGACTTAAAACAGAAACTGCTGGCCATGGGCGGCATGGCGGAGCAGGCCGTGGAACGCGCAGTGCGCGCCTACCAGGCCCGTGACCTCTCCCTTTGCGAGTTGGTCCTGCGCGATGAATCCAAGATCAACGCCGCTGAGCGTGATGTGGATGAAATGTCCATTGACTTACTCGCGATGCAGCAGCCCATGGCTATTGACCTGCGATTTATCGTCGCCTGCATCAAAATCAATGCTGATCTTGAGCGCGTGGGCGACCAGGCTGTCAACATCGCAGAACGCGTAATGGACCTGCTGACGCGGCCTGACCCTGCTTTAAACGTCGATATTCCGCGGATGGCGCAGCTCAGCATCAGCATGGTTCGCGACGCGTTGAATGCTTTTCTTACCGCCGATGTTGATATGGCCCAAGCGGTGCTGGAACGCGATGATCTGGTGGACAACATGAACCGGGAAATCTTTGAAGCCGTTGATGCCGCAATGGCCAGGTCTGCGGGCATGCACCGCAACCTATTGGACACGCTGATTGTGGCGCGCAATCTTGAGCGTGTGGCCGATCATGCTACCAACATCGCTGAAGACGTAATCTTCTGGGTTCGGGGCGCGGATGTAAGACACCATGCACAAGGATAAGCATATTCAGTTCGTCAGCATCAACTCTTAAAGCAATACATTACGACTGATTTATCGCAGCGAGCGACTGCTTTCGGCAGGAACAATTACAATGGTTGTGAGGCGTAAAACTTCAATCAATGGCTTCAGGCCTGCCTTTATCCAGCAAATGAACCGGTCAGTATCAGATCCGTCCCTTTATATCAATCGTGAGACTTCATGGCTCGCCTTCAACCGTCGCGTGCTTGAAGAAGCCAACGATTACCGCAATCCCCTGTTGGAGCGAGTAAAGTTTTTGGCTATTTCGGCCAGCAATCTGGACGAGTTTTTTGAAGTCCGGGTCGCCGGTCTCCTGCAGCGCATTGAAGAAGGCTATATCGATGCCGGACCTGACGCGCTTACGGCGCAACAGGAGCGCGAACTGATTGCGCGGGAAACCCATGAATTCGTTCAGGAACAATACGATAGCTGGAACAACAAGTTAATGCCGGCGTTGGCGAAGGAAAACATACGCGTCCTGGACCTGAAAGACCTTGATCCTGAGCAAGAAGCGTTCATTGACGCATATTGTGAAAAAGAAGTTGATCCATTGCTCACGCCCGTAACGGTGGATCCGGCGCATCCCTTCCCTCGCGTGCTGAACAAAGCACTCTGCATTGCTTTGTTGCTCAAGCGCAAGCGGCGGGCCAGCGGTACTTATATGGGCGTGATTACCGTCCCGCGTGTGCTTCCACGTTTGGTGCGCCTGCCGTCGCAGACCAGTACAGACTACATTTTCC
>JBARNL010000635.1:0-3996 GCA_049802955.1 Candidatus Angelobacter sp. | reverse complement strand
TTGACTCGGTCAAACATTACGAAGACTACATTGCCCGTCTCCACCAGATTCCGCGCGTCTTTAGCCAAACCACTGAAGTCCTGCGCGCCGGCATGAAAGATAAGCTTATGCCCGTGCGTTTTCTCCTGGAAAAAGTTCCCGTGCAGTGCCAGGGGATTATCGATGCTGATCCTTTTCTTCTTCCGACCAAGAAGTATCCCCCGACCATCTCCCCGGAAGAACAGAAGCGCCTCACGCAGCAGATCACTGACGCGATCAATACTGACGTGATTCCTGCCTACAAGAGCTTCGCCGCGTTCATCAGCAAGGAATATGCGCCCCAGGGACGCACCGCGCTTGCCATCACTTCATTGCCCGAAGGACAAAAGCGCTACCAGAATGACATCTATGGCCGCACCACCACGCACATGACCGCCGATGAAATACACCAGCTCGGCCTGCGCGAAATTGAACGTATCCAGGCCGAGATGCTGGTAATCGCCAAGAAGGAGGGCTTCTCTGGCCTTGCTGCTTATCGAGCTTCGCTCAAGACCAATCCCAAATACATTCCAAAGTCGGCAGAGCAGATCCTTGACGATTTCCGCCGCTACATTGCCCAGATGGAGCCTAAACTGCCAGGGCTTTTCAACCTGCTGCCCAAGTCGCCGGTTACGGTTGAAGCCATACCTGCATTCCAGGCCGCCGCTGCAACCCACTATGTACCCGGAACTCCGGACGGCAAGCGACCCGGCCGCGTCGTCGTAGCCACATCCAATTTTGCTGACCGCTCCCTCATCAATGACGAAGCCATCGCCTACCATGAAGGTGTTCCAGGACATCACATGCAGATCTCCGTCCAGCAACAGCTCACGGGCTTGCCCAAGTTCCGCCTCCACAGCCTCGGCTTCAACGCTTATGTGGAAGGCTGGGCGCTCTATGCCGAGCAACTCGGCAAAGAAATCGGCTTCTACCAGGAGCCCGCTTCTGACTATGGCCGCCTTTCCTCTGAACTTTTCCGCGCCGTGCGTCTGGTGGTCGATACCGGAATCCATGCAAAAGGATGGACGCGCGATGAGGTGGTGGATTTCATGCGGAAGTCCGGCGCTGTGGATGAGCCGACAATCCAATCTGAGACCGATCGCTACATCGCGTGGCCGGCGCAGGCGCTTAGCTATAAGCTGGGGCAACTCAAATTCCGTGAATTGCGCGATCGCGCACAGAAAGCTTTAGGCGCCAAATTTGATATCCGCAGCTTCCACGACGAGATGCTGAATGGTGGGACTTTGCCGCTCGATCTGCTCGACGCGCGCACGGATAAATGGATCGAAGAGCAGAAACTAAAGTAAGGTCGATGGCGGCCGATCATTAAGGACCATCATGTCCATCAGCCATCGCGCGCTAACTCGCTACTGCGGTCAGTTATCGATGCTCAATTGCAGGAAGAAAGCTAACGCGCAGACACACAACCTGGAATACAGTCATCAGAATAAAAATGAGTCAGGCGGTCAGCGGAGACAAAGAAGATCTAAAACGAAAGAAGCTGCCGATTCCAGCGAGTGCTGCAATGCCAACGATAACCGTCATGACAATTTCTATCGGAGAAAAATGGCCACTGAGTACATGTGAGATGCCAAGTAAGAACGACCAAATGAGGGCCATCAATAGAAACCAGACCAGAAACGGCGCAAGCGCCACCCACCCCGAGGCTGGTGAGCGGCGAAACCCGAGTATCACGCCAACCCAAAGCGGAATTGTCTGCACAACATGGCGTAACACGAGATTAGTAGCCAGCCCCACACCGAGCACCAGGGCAGCAATAATAGTCAGGCAGCAGATTGCACAAACAATGGGCTGAGTGGGCCTTAAACTCGTTGGCATTGGCCGTGTGGTCACGCAGAAAATATACAACAAGTGCGGAGTAGACCAGACTTAACCTTCTGCTGTAAGCCTCCTCACAATCTCTTCCGCCACCGCATCTGCCCGCGCGGCAATCTGCTGCGGCGTTTGGTCCTGTATGGGATGTTGCACGTAAACAGCGTCAAAGCCCGCGCGTCCCAGCGCGCTCGCCTGCACTCGGGCCGGAACAGTGAACTCACTCGTTGCAACGGGCACTGCGGGGACGCCGAGATTTTCCAGGCCGATCGTATCGTGCAAACTGCACGTTGTACACGATCCTCAATCCGCCAACCCTTCCACCACCGCGTCCATGCCGCGCAGTTGCTCCGTGATGTGCAGCGGCGCGTTCTTGGCGAACGTCGGTTTCTTTGTGCGTAGGATTTCTGCTGCTCCATATTTCATTCGCAGGATTTCCTCCAGCCGGTCCAGAAAGAAGCTTCCGCCTGGCTTGCTAATATCCAGCAGGCCAATCTTTTTCCCCGCCAGGCTCTTCAGCCGTGCAGGTGGCGTGGCCGCTTTGGGCACGCTCTCATTTCCTGGATGAATAATCGTTACTGGCATGCACTCCTCCTATTTGTCCGGAATCGGATACGTAACCATTTGGCTGCCCGCCGGCCCGGTTGACCAGCTGCCGATCACGGCGGAAAATTTTCCTGCTGTTCCTCCCGCAACAAAAATACTGATCGCATCAGGCGATCTGAACTTCTGGTAGCACTTTTCTCCGCGTATGGTGATCTCTTTGTAGTTTGCCGCGAGCTGTGTGCCTTCCGCGCGTTCGGCCGGCGAATAATGCCGCACCGGCACGCCGGTGTTCGCAAATAGAAATTGCCGCACCTGCTCTTTCGTAAGCCCATCCCGATGGATAGTCTTCACATGCTCCGGGCAAAGAATCACAATGGCTTCCGGCATCAGGCACGTGCGATAGCTCCATACCGTGGCCAGAGCGAATGAAATTGTCTCCAGCACAGTCTTTCCTGCGGGAGCAGTGTGCTCGCTTACACCACGCGGCGGTTCTGCCGCAAACAGTGAAACAGCGCTTTGCTCGCGCTTGAGACCGCGCGTCACATGAAACGGCTCCCATGGATTCTCTTCTTCATTTTCAGCAATGAAGAAAGAAAACTTACCCGGGTTCCCCAGCGCCGACATGTCGATTCCATCCGGTCTTCCTCCGCCGATATTCAGCAGAATCAGTTGGAACGCCCGTCCCAGTGAGCTGTTGGCCCGCGCTACGTTGGAAAAGACATTTTGCTTTGACCAGAATCCCAGCTCCTGCCGCACCGGCCCGTTAATCATCACCAGGGGCGCGGCGAAATGGGTGGTCGCCTGCACTCCATGGATGTTGAAGCGTTCGTCGCACGCGGCGCGCAGCAGCGGCAGCAGGACACGCATCATCTCCGGCACGCAGCCGGCCATCACTGCGTTAGCTGCAATCTTTTCGACAGTCGCTTCACCATAAAACGGCGGCACGCGCGCGATCACTGTCTCCGGCGCCAGCCCGCTGGCTTTTACCATCGCCTCAACTTTTTCGATAGTCGGCGGCACCACCGGCAGCGCATCTCCAAATTGCTTTCGGCAATACTCAAATGGATCTTCTTCGTCGCGCAACGTGATGCGCGACGCTGGATCACCTGCGCGACGAAGCATTTTCGCGCCATTCTCCTGGGCGTTTTGTTGCTCTGTGCCATGCATTTCCGGCTCCAGATGCCGCGAACTACATCCCGGCTTCCACGCCGGCGCACCATCATCCGCAGGCGCAATCGGCGGCTGGCCTAACGCCGACGCCAGATCATTTAGTCCCTGTTTATCGAAGCCCACCAGCATCTGCTGCACCTGCCCGCTTTCATCGAGCAGGTAAAACGTCGGGACATTATGCGGATTGTACGCACGCGAAATCTTCAGCCCTGAATCCAGCTCAACTGGATAAGAAATCTTCAGCTCGCTCACGAACTCCTTCGTCGAGCGCTCATCGTCCTGCGAAAGCCCAATCACCTGAATGGAATCCTGCTTGAGCAAGTTCAAATAAGGAAGAGCAAGCTGGCAGGTGGGACAGTCAGTTTCAAAAAAGACCAGCAGCGCCTTCTTGCCGGGTTGAAGCCCGGGAATCGCTGGCACGTTCTGCAC
>JBARNL010000634.1:0-8487 GCA_049802955.1 Candidatus Angelobacter sp. | reverse complement strand
ACCCTGAACCATAAAAAGATTAAAGGCATTGTGGCACTGGTGCTCGCTTTTGTTGCCGGAGCCGTGGACATTATCGGCTACATCAGCTTTGGCAGGATTTTTCCCGCACATTTGACCGGCGATACCGTCCACTTGGGACAGCACCTTCTGGATCGCCAATGGTCTAGGGCGCTCAGCGCAGGAGTTGTCATCTTAGCTTTTCTTGTGGGCTCGCTGCTTGGCCGAACAGCCATTGAGGTAGGATCGCGGATGAAGGTGCGATCAATAGCAGCAGCAACCCTGCTGCTGGAAGGCGGACTGCTTTTTGCCGTCATCCTGCTTGGGAGTGGAAGCCAGTTCCTACTGCTCGGACTGCTTGCAGCCGCAATGGGTATGCAGACTGCAACCTTGACCAGGGTTGGTCCGCTCACAATTCACACCACATTCGTTACCGGGATGTTGAACAAGCTTGCGCAACTGCTTTCTCATGCAATGTTCCTTGCCTACGACATCTTTCGTAAATCGCCAATAGCACTGGGCTCGCGTTCTCTGGTAATGCGGAGGGCCCGCTTTATCTTCTCTGTTTGGTTTCTGTATCTGCTGGGCGCAATAGCCGGAACCTGGGCGCTGGCACAATGGAAAATGCATGCTCTCTGGTTGCCGATATGCCTGATCACTGTTGTAATACTCGTTGACTTGATCTTTCCTCTCTCCATCGAAGAGGAACGGGAAGCATCTGAGCGATGAAGAACGCACGCGCTGCTTACTGCAATCGCTGCTATGCTGCGCGGAGATGTCAGGGGTGTCACGATCTCTTGGTCGGTTTCCCTCTGATATTAGCCCGGAAAGGCATCACCGGACTGGCCGCGCCTCATCTATTCTGTCGTGCTCTCGCCGTGTGAAAAGCCTCCAAAAATCAACGATTATGCTGTAATTGGCGATTGCCGTTCTGCAGCTCTCGTTTCCAGGTATGGATCGGTGGACTGGCTTGCGTGGCCAAGGCTTGATAGCCCATCCATTTTCGCTGCCATTCTCGATAGAGACAAGGGAGGTTTTTGGTCTATATCGCCGGTCGGTCCGTGCCAGTTTGAGCGTGCTTACATCCGTGATTCGAACGTTGTTAATACAAAATTCATTTCTTCAACAGGAACTGCCACCCTTACTGACCTCATGCCAGTCGCTTCAGAAGAGTTCAAACGGCAACACATGCTGCCGGACCACGAAATTCTGCGGCAAATTGTATGTACAGAAGGAGAGATGAGGCTGGAGGTGGCGTTCTGCCCCCGTCCTTACTACGGGACGAAACAAGTGCGCATCCAGAACCTGGGCGCGAATGGTTTGCGCCTGAACGTCGGGCGAGGCGCCTATTTCTTGCGCAGCAGTGTGCCCCTGGAGATCGGCCGAAACGACGCACGCACAACGCTTTCACTTAATGGCGGTGACGTGCTTCAGTTTTCGCTTACTTATTCGGAAGAATCGCCATCGGTGCTGTCCGCGCTGGGAGAAAATACACGTGCTTCGATTGAACGTTCCGTAAGATGGTGGCAGGAATGGGCGGCGCAGGCGAAATACCAGGGACCGTACCGTGACGCAGTGGTGCGCAGTGCTCTGGCGCTCAAACTATTGTCGTATGCGCCTTCGGGGGCAATCACAGCGGCCGTAACAACTTCCTTGCCAGAGAGGATCGGCGCCGGCCTGAATTGGGATTACCGGTACTGCTGGTTGCGCGATGCGTCGCTGACCATGCGTGCGCTGCTGGGCTTGGGTTACATGGAGGAGACAGAAAGCTTTATTACCTGGCTGTTGCATGCCACACGACTGACGCAGCCTAGATTGCACGTCCTGTATAACGTTTTCGGTGGAATTGCTCCACGGGAAAGGGAACTGGACCTTGCAGGCTACTTCGGATCGCAGCCGGTCCGTATTGGTAACGCCGCAAGGCACCAGCTTCAACTGGATGTTTACGGCGAGGTAATAGAAGCTGCGGCCCAGTATGCGGAAAGGCATGGACGTTTTGATCGCACCACACAAAAGGTTTTGATCGGCTTTGGAAAGTACGTAGCGGCCCACTGGAGTCTTGCCGATGAAGGGATATGGGAACCAAGGTCTGGCAGGGCCGACAACACTTATTCGAGGTTACTCTGCTGGGCGGCACTTGATCGTCTTCTTGCGCTCGGCGATAAAGGCCTTGTGGATGGAGTGCCACGGCAGGAATTTGAGGTGCAGCGCGAACGAATCCGGCAACAGATTAAAAATCGCGCCTGGAATGAAAGCTTGCAGAGCTATGTCAGCGTCTTGGATGGGAATGGAGTGGATGCCACTTTGTTGCGCATCCCGTGGTATGGCTTTGAAGAAGCACAGTCGCCTCGCATGAAGAGCACCTATCGCAAAATCCGTCAGGAGCTGAGCGCGGGTGACAGCCTGCTCTTTCGCTATCGGTCCCAACCTGCCGAGGGAGCCTTCGGTATATGCGGCTTCTGGGCGGTAGAATATCTCGCGCTCGGCGGAGGTACGCTGCAAGAAGCCCACCACCTTTTCGATCATCTTCTGAAGTATGGGAACGATCTCGGCTTGTTTGCTGAAGAGATTGATCCTGAAACAGGAGACGCTCTGGGAAACTTCCCACAGGCGTTCACGCATATCGGGTTGATAAGCGCGGCGCTCACGCTGGAAGAAAAAGAACGCGGAGAGTCTCATCCCGCCGCCCGGACGGGCCAAAATGTTGAGCCCAATGGCCGTGAGGTGACCTCGTGAACTGGGCTAGCTGGTTTTTATGGGGTTTTCTCGCAACCATTGTACTGACGTCGATTGGCATGGGAGCGCAGGGGCTCGGCCTTACTCGCATCAACTTTCCTTACATGCTGGGCACCATCTTTACTCCTGATCGCGACCGCGCGAAGTTATATGGTTTCCTGGTGCATGTGGCAGCAGGATGGATATTTTCAGTGATTTACGTCTTCATCTTTCAGGCTTTGGGGGCCGCAAGCTGGTGGCGGGGCGCACTGATCGGCGCCTTGCACGGACTCTTCGTATTGATAGTCGTCATGTCATTGCTGCCGGGGCTGCACCCACGCATGGCCAGCGAACGACAAGGCCCATCGGCGCGGAACCTGCTTGAACCTCCTGGATTTCTGGCGCTGCATTATGGAGTTCAAACACCACTAGCGATCATGTTTGCGCACACGGTTTTTGGAATGATTCTGGGCGCGTTCTATCGCCTTGCATGATGAGTGCAAAAGGGCCTGCTATGCGGATCTCCTAACGCTCATGCAGCGCTGGGATAAGCGACCGTGCTGAGCAGCGCATTGTTCGCCTGACGCGAATCAAGCCTGGTATGCTGCGCCACAATGGGCACATCGGACTCTATGACGCTTGAATAATCCGTGTCTCTGGGAATTATCTCTGGCTCGCGAAGATCGTTGAATCGCATATGGCGCGTTCTCCGCGCCGGCACAATGAGCCGATAGGGACCAACCGGCTCGCGGTCCTTGTAATAAATAGTAATTTCCACGTGGGCGTCTTTATCGGAGCAATTGAGCAGACAAACAGTTTCGTGGCTCGTCATCTGCGGCTCAGGCCCGTGGCTCTCTTTGGGAATGTATCCTTCAGCGATCACCCAGGTTTTCGCTCCAATTGGTTTTCCCATATATCCCCTCCCTATTCATGTCCGCTTCATCTGTTTTAGACCCTTGGCCAGGAGCACTCCTCCAGCCGCCGCTACGCTAAGCGCCCCCAAGGCGCGCAACCGAGCTTTGCGCCTGGACGCTTTTCTGCGGCTTACCAAAGCTGCTTCGGGATACTTTTCATGACGGCCATTTGTCTCAGCTATTTGAATCACCTCAGCCAGGTGCAGCGCATGACGATCTGTCTCTTGGGCGATCTGCTCGCGGCAGCTGAAACCATCCGCGACAATAATCGTGGACGCGTCTGCTTCTCGCACTGCCGGTAATAAGCGGCGCTCACCAATCGCAATCGAGATGTCATACTTGTTGCTCTCGAAACCGAAGGAGCCGGCCATGCCACAACATCCGGAGTTGAGAAGCTGAGACTCAACTCCCAGCTTGTTCAGAACGGAGTTCTCGGCATCAAATCGCAGCACGGACTTGTGATGGCAATGGCCTTGCACCAGTGCCTTGCGATGAAGTTGCGGAAGCTGGTGATTCCCTGCTTTACTTTCAAGGAATTCGCTCAATAGAAGCGTTTGTTTCTGGAGTTTTTGCGCGAGCGGCTCGTCGGGAAAAAGATTTTTCAGCTCGTCACGGAATACTGAAGCGCAGCTTGGCTCCAACACCACGATCGGCACGCCAGCTTCAATCTGGGGCCGCAACGCCTGCATCACACGGCCCAGGTAAAGCTTGGCCATTTCCAACATGCCGTAATCGTAAAGGGGACGGCCACAGCACAGATGCATTCGCGGTATCTCCACTGAAAACCCGGCGCGCTCAATCACTTCTGTTGCAGCCTGCGCCGTTTCCGGGAAAAAGTAGTTGTTAAAGGTGTCTGGCCATAAGATGACGTCACCCTTCGCGCCGGACCTGGCCGGCTTCCGCTTCATAAACCACTTCCGGAACGTTTGCGGAGCAAACTCTGGAATCGTGCGCCCCAGAGGCATGCCTGCAGCCAGCTTGGCTAGATGACTCAGGCCAGGAGTCTGGGTGACAAGGTTGACAACCCCAGGCCAGATAGATGCCAGACGCGCCCAACGGTCGATCAAGCCAAAAGCATACGCATGCCGTGGCCGTAAACGGCCTTCCCAGTAGTGTGAAAGGAATTCAGCTTTGTAGGTGGCTATATCCACATTCACTGGGCAATCGCCCTTGCACCCTTTGCAGGAGAGGCAGAGTTCCAGTGACTCCTTTACATTCTCGTCGCGCCAGCCGCCGGTAATAACGTTGCCATTGAGCATCTCCCAGAAATGGTGGGCGCGTCCGCGCGTGGTGTGCCGCTCTTCATGCGTCACCATAAAGCTGGGACACATAGTGTCATCATCTGGATTGGCTGCGTCTTTGCGGCGGCATTTGCCCACGCCGACGCAGCGCAAAGCCGCGTGCGCGAAACGGCCTTTGTCGTCTGGATACTTGAAGTGAGTTTCCGGCTCCCACGGGTGGTAGTCGGCGCCCAGCCGCAGGTTTTCATCGATCCGATAAGGATCAACGATTTTTCCCGGATTCATCTTCCAATCGGGGTCCCAGATCGACTTGAACTCACGGAATGCTTCGATGAGTTTGTCGCCGAACATTTTATATAGAAATTCGGCACGCGCTTGCCCATCACCGTGCTCTCCGCTGAGGCTGCCGCCATATTTAACGCACAAATCCGTCGCCTCTTCCATAAAAGAACGCCATTTGCGGATTCCCGGTTCACTCATCAGGTCAAAACTGACGCGGCAATGTACGCAGCCCTGGCCAAAATGTCCATAAAGCACAGAGTTGTACTCGTATTTGTTGTAGAGGGCGCGCAGGTCGCGAAGATATCCGCCTAGCTTTTCCGGCGCAACCGCAGAATCCTCCCATCCTTCCCAGGTGTCTGGCTCGCCTGGAACGAATGCGGTTGTTCCCAAACCCGATTCGCGTACCTGCCATAAATGTTTCATTTCAGTTTCGTCGGTGAATAATTTCATGGAAGGGGCCGCGGGCTTCTTTTGCAGGTCCTGCATCACGCGTTTTGCAATACCAATGGCATCCTGCTTTTTCTCAGCGCCAAACTCCGCCATCAACCAGCCCTTGCCTTCAGGCAGCATCTTCAAGTAACGAGCATTCGTCCCGCCCTTCTTCTGGATATTTTGGTACAGCCAATGATCAATCCCTTCGAGCGCGGTGGGTTGAAATGGGTCAATATCCATAACGTGGTCTGCCGCCTCGTACACGTCTGGATAGCCAAGCATCAGGATCACACGCTCGGCTTTAGCATCGATCAACCGCACTTTAGCTTCCAGGATCGTGACTAGCGTGCCTTCACTCCCAACCAGCGCACGTGCAATGTTGAAGCGGCCATTCTGATCAGGCAACAGTTGATCAAGGTTATAACCGGAAATCCGGCGCGGAATTTTTGGATATCTCTCCTTGATCAGCTCCGCGTAATGCGAACGCAGTGATTTGAGGTAACGGAAGATGTCACCGGTGCGGCCGCCGTAACCAATGCAGCGGTCCAACTCAGCGTCATCCATCCAGCCCACGTTCATGCGAGTGCCGTCATAGAGCAGGATTTCCAGTTCATCGACGTTTTCATGCGTGCGGCCCGACATTTGCGCATGCGCTCCGCACGAGTTGTTGCCGATCATTCCGCCAAAGCAGCAGTGTGTGTGAGTGGCTGGATCAGGCCCCCATACCAGAAGATTGTTGCTTGCCTCCATCGCCTTATTGCGCAATTCATCGCAGACAGTTCCCGGCAGCACCCGTGCCCAACGTTCGCGCGTGTTAATCTCCTGCACGCCATGCATGTATTTTGACCAGTCCAGAACAATGGCGGTGTTGCAAGTCTGGCCGGGAATGCTCGTCCCGCCTGCGCGGGACAGCAGTGGTGCACCGTGCTTGCGGCACCCGGCTACTGCCTGGATGACATCTTCCTTTGATCGCGGGATAACGACTCCAATCGGCACCTGCCGGTAATTCCCAGCGTCCACCGCATACATTGCTTTCGTTCCGGCATCGAATCGGACTTCGCCTTCTATGTTGCTCCGCAGCTCAGCTTCGAGCTGCTTCACATCCACGCCGGCAGCGGAGCGCCAGTCGCGAGGGCGCGAGGCGATTGAATTCTTGAGATCATCTAGCGGGAAGAGCGGGATCTTACTGGCAGACATCATTTCTCCTTTTATGCGGCAAATCGCTCGGCATCCACGCGCTTGAGCTCGAGCCCGGTTCCGGGTCGCGACAGATCGGGCTGCAGTTCTCCGTGGACTAGCTGCGGCAGTCCGTCAAACAGCATCGCCTCAATACGTACATGATCGTGAAAATATTCCAGGTTCTTGAATGGATTTACTGCACACGCAACGTGCGCGTGCAGCGCCGGAGCAGTGTGAGCGGAGAGAGGAATGTTATGCGCCTGGCAAAGCGCGGCTACCTGCAAAAGTCCGGTGATACCGCCGCAGCGAGTAACGTCGGCCTGCTGCACGTCCACGGCTCCAGCATTAAGCATGTTGCGGAAATAGAAAATGTCATAGCCGTATTCGCCTGCGGCAATCTCCATGGCCGCCGGGGTCCGGTCACGCAACAGTCGAAGACCGTCAAGGTCGTCAGAAGAGACGGGCTCTTCAAACCACGTCACGCCGAAAGGAGCAAAACGCTCAGCCTGAATCAGCGCTTGGTTGCGGCTGTATGCCCCATTGGCATCTACGTACAGCTCGGTTTGAGGTGAGATTGCTTTGCGGGCGACCCGTACGCGTTCCACATCCCGGATTGCGTTGCGTCCTATCTTTATTTTTACTGCCTTAATCCCCTGCTTCACCCAGCCGGAGAGTTGGTTTGTAAGTTGCCGGTCTGAGTACGAAGTGAAGCCCCCGCTGCCGTAAATGGGCGCAGCATTTCTAACCTGCCCTAACAATGTGACTAGCGGCAGATTCAACAAGCGGGCTTTCAGGTCCCATATTGCGCAGTCAACGGCTGAAATCGCCATGGAACAGATACCAGGACGACCAAGATTGCGAATCCTTTGCCACATCGCCATGTAAGCCGCCGTTGGGGACATTGCATCCATCCCTTTGACCACCATGGAGAGAGTTTTATCGATCAGAGTCGCCGTGGAGAGATCGGCGTAGGTGTAGCCCATGCCTTGCTTGCCACCCGCCGAGACCCGCACCAGTACCAGAGTTGTGCGGTCCCATTCCAGAGTCCCGTCAGCTTCAGGAAAGTCAGTGGGCACAACATAGGTTTTTACTGCCAGATGATCAATGGGAACGACCTGTGAATGCCCCCGCATGCTCAATCAGACGTATGCACTTTCCAGTGTGGATAACCGACGAAAAAGGCTGACTTTTATTTTGATGTTTCACAGGCGGCGCGGGATAGCTTCTGCAAAAGAGATAAAACATCGTGTTACGACATACAGGAAAACATGCTTCTTGTGGCTGGCATCACAACAAGGGACATAAACTGAAAGGAGGGATGAGGAAGTGTCAAAGAGCGAAGTGGTAGTTATCACCGGGGCCTCCGCGGGTGTGGGACGAGCGACGGTCCGGGAGTTTGCGCGCCGTGGGGCATCGATAGGGCTAATAGCCCGGGGTGAGGATGGCTTAACGGCAGCCCGTCGCGAAGTGGAAGCAGCCGGAGGCAGAGCGCTGGTGCTTCCCGTTGATGTGGCTAATGCCAATGAAGTTGAAGCCGCGGCGGACTTCGTAGAGAAAACCTTTGGGCCAATTGATATTTGGGTAAACAATGCAATGACGTCGGTCTTTTCCCCCATTAAAGAAATGACGGCCGAGGATTTCAAGCGAGTCACCGAAGTGACATATCTGGGATATGTATATGGATCGCTGGCAGCTCTCAAACGTATGCTGCCACGAGACCGGGGGAC